>CALFMX010000202.1 GCA_937902565.1 uncultured Spirochaetales bacterium | reverse complement strand
CGTCGCTGCGGCGCTATGCGCGTGAACTGGGCGTCGACCTCTCGACGGTCACCGGTACCGGGGCCCATGGCAGGATCCTCCACGAGGATGTACAGCAGCTGGTGAAGCGGGCCATCAAGGGAGGGGGTGCGAGTACAGCCGCTGCCCTCACCTTGGAGGACTATAGCGTCTATGGGGCGATCGAGCGGGTGGCGCTCAGCCGCATCCAGCGCATCAGCGGCCCACACCTGACCGGCTCATGGCAGGCAATCCCCCACGTCACCCAATTCGATGAGGTGGATGTGACCTCCCTGGAGGCGTTCAGGCGCTCGGTCAAGAGCGAGGTCAAGCTCTCGATCCTCCCCTTCGTCATCAAGGCGTTGCCCTATGCGTTGGCGGCCTTTCCCGCCCTCAACGCCACCTTTGACGAGGCGAGCGGTGAGATGATCATCAAGCACTACTACAACATCGGCGTCGCCGTCGATACAGCCGAAGGCTTGGTCGTCCCGGTGGTCAAGAACGTCGACCAGAAGTCCATCACCGAGATCGGGGCCGAGCTCATCGAACTGAGCGAACGGGCCCGAGGCCGTAAGCTCAAAGGCGAGGACCTCAGCGGTGGATCGTTCAGCGTCTCCTCGCTGGGTGGGATCGGGGGGACCTACTTCACCCCGATCATCAACCGTCCCGAGGTCGCGATCCTGGGCCTTTCGAAGATCAGCAAGAAGCCGGTATTCATCGACGATGAGTTTGAGGCGCGGGATATCCTGCCCCTCTCCCTCTCCTACGACCATCGGGTGATCGACGGGGCGATGGCGGTACGCTTTACCACCTACCTCTCCCAGATCATCTCCGACCTACGGAGGGCTTTGCTATGACGATTATTGAACGAGACCTGGTAGTACTGGGCGGTGGTCCGGGCGGCTATACCGCCGCGTTCCGGGCAGCCGACCTGGGCCGCAGCGTAACGCTGGTGGAGATGGAGCCGGTACTGGGCGGGGTATGCCTCAACGTAGGCTGTATACCCAGCAAGACCCTGCTCCACTACGCCGAGGTGGTCGATGAGGTGGAGAAAGTGGCCGACCTTGGCCTGCAGTTCTCCGCTCCCGCCTTCGACCTGGAGAAGATCCGCACCCACAAGGCTACGGTGGTCAAGACGCTCAACGATGGGATCGCCTCCCTCGCCAAGGCGCGCTCGGTGGAGGTGGTCCACGGCGTTGGCACGCTCAAGAGCAGCAGTGAACTTCTTGTCGGCGAAGATACGACGATCCTCTTCAAGGACCTGATCATCGCCACCGGCAGCCGCCCGATCCAGATCCCGGGTATCCCCTACGAGGATGAGCGGGTGTGGGACTCCACCGATGCGTTGGCCCTGAAGGAGATCCCCAAGCGCCTCGCCATCATCGGCGGGGGGATCATCGGCCTTGAGATGGCCTCGATCTACCACGCCCTGGGCTCGGAGATCACCATCATCGAGATGGCCGACTCCATCATACCACCGGCTGACAAGGACCTGAAGGCACCGCTCTTGCGCGCTATCAAGGCGGCATACAAACAGATCCATCTCTCCACCAAGGTGGAGAAGGTGACAGCATCCAAGAAGGAGTTGGCCCTCACCCTCGACAACGGCAAGGACGACCTTTCCAGGAACGGCGTTGCCGTCGATGAACAGCTGAGGACCAACGTCGATCACATCTACGCCATCGGGGATGTCACCGGAGACCCGATGCTCGCCCATCGGGCGGCCCACCAAGCAAAGGTGGCCGCAGAGGTCGCCTGTGGAGAAACGTCAGCGTTCACCCCGCTGACCATCCCCTCGGTCGCCTACACCCAGCCGGAGGTCGCCTGGGTCGGTCTCACCGAAACCGAGGCACAACAGCAGGGGATCGAATACCTCAAGGGCTCCTTCCCGTGGCAAGCCTCGTCGCGGGCGATGAGCGCCCTTGCGGCCACAGGCGTGAGCAAGGCGCTCTTCGATGCGAAGACCAAGCGCCTCATCGGAGCGGGCATTTGTGGCAAGAACGCCGGCGAATTGATCGCCGAGGCGCTCATTGCCCTGGAGATGGGAGCAGTGAGTGAGGATATCGCCCTGGCGGTCCACGCCCACCCCACCCTGAGCGAAACCTTTGCCATCGCCTCTGAGCTGGTGGAGAAGCGGGCGACCGATACGCTCAATCGCTAGGGTGAAACAGCTACCATCGATCCCCTTCTCTCAAGAGCGGGGGATCGATCTCTCTGCCATCCCCCCACACAAGCGGCCTACCGAAGAAGACGTATAGGTTGTAGATCTATCTACGTCTTTATTAGACATACGATGGCGGTATAGTGGGCAGCAGTGGTCCTGGGATTCCTGTACCCCCGATCTCGTTGGTGCCGAAGTGGTTTCCCACCAACGCTCTTGTATCAATACTGATCATGGAGGCGTCTTCAAAACACAGAAGCACCCCCTAGCCCCGAAAACAGGGCTAAAGGGTGCGCTTCTTTGCGGGGCTTTGCCGCTGTTACGTGCTCTTTTTGGCCACTGGTGAGTCGGGCATGTAGGTGCCCGCCTCCTTGTGGAAGGCGATGGCCATCCGATTCCAGCCATTGATCGTCACCACTGCCCAGGTGAGATCGACGAGCTGCTTTTCGGTGAAGTGACGCCGCATCTCGGTATAGAGCTCGTCGGTCACCTCATGGCCACTGATAGTGGTCACCGCTTCGGTCCAGGCGAGGGTGGCCCGCTCCCGATCGGTGTAGTATGGGGCCTCTCTCCAGGCACTGAGGCCGTAGAGGCGCTGCTCACTCTCCCCGCGCTCACGTGCATCCTTGGTATGCATATCCAGACAGAACGCACAGCCGTTGATCTGGCTGGCGCGGATCTTCACCAGCTCCAAGAGATCGCGTTCCAGGCCACTTTTTATGACGTAGCCCTCCAGTTTTGCAAAGATCGAGACAGCATCGGGCGCTGTCTCATCGTAGACGAGACGCTTTTGTAGTGTATGCATGGTATTGCCTCCCAGCAATGCGAAGAGGTTATCCCTTCGCCTGATCATGGTACGCTGTTCCAACGCCCTGGCCCGCTGGGTCAGTGACGTTGCTAGTTCACTCTCTTGATTTTTCAGTACCTCGGCGATCGGGAGCGCAATATGGGCCCTCTCGAACAACTCGGTGTCGATAACCGCCCCATCGACGGTGATGAGATCGATGTCAATGGTCCGGTCGGCATACTTGTCGTCGCTACGCACCCGTCCCAGCTCCTGTTCAAGGTCGCTGAGCAGTGTCCGCTTAAGAGAAAGCGGCGAGAGCGCTGTCTCGACCAGGAGCGCGACATTGAGGTACGGGGGTCCGGATGAACCGACCGCCTCACTCTCCCACACCGAGGAGCGGGCCCGGATGGTGAGCCTGTCAGAGAGGCGCTCGATCGCTTGGGCGATGTGGTAGGGGGCGTCGATATTGGAACCAAGCAGGAGGGTGATCCTGTTCATCGCCCCTCCCCCCTCCGGCGTCTGATCTCGACACCGACCGACGTGGAGAAGCGCACCGCTGCGAGCTTCTCCACCGAGACAATCACCTCTTCAACCCCCACTTCGGAGAGGCAGATGGCGGCAAGGTCCTCTGCCAATGCCTCGACCGTGAAACGCTTGGATTCTGCAACGTGTGCAAGCAGGGCCTTGGCGATGGTGCGATAGTTGGGTGAACCGTCAAGGCTGTCGGTCTTGGCCGCACGCGAGAGGTCGGCAAACACGGTGATGTTCATCACAACCTCCTGCTCCTTCTCCCGCTCCCATTCGTTGAGGCCGATGATGCCCCTCCCTCGCAGGTCCTTGATGAAGATCGTGTCCATATCCTCCTCCTAGATGAGATGGCGACCACCGTCGAGGGTGATCACCTCCCCGTTGATATAGGATGGCCCTTCAAGGAGGAAACGCACCGCCTCCCCCACCTCCTCGAGCTTGGCCCACCGCTGGGCGGGCACCGCCTCGATGAGCTGGTCAGCCGGACGCCCATCGCTGGGCGGCAGGATCGCCCCGAGGGCAAGACCGTTGACCTGGATGCGTGGGGCAAAGCTGACAGCGAGGTTACGGGTCAACGCCTCGAGGGCCGCCTTGCTCACCGAGTAGGAGAGGTGGGAGCTGTCGCTGCGTCTGGTACGCCAGTCCAAGAGGTTGATAATCCTGCCCTCGGTTGTACTGTGCCCATAGCTCTGGGCAAGGATGAAGGGGGCGGTGAGGTTCACCGCCAGGTGGCGGTTCCACCCGTCGAGGGTGGCACTCCCTATGTCATCGTGTCCAAAGAGCGATGCGTTGTTGACCAGAGCGGCCACCACTCCCTTTGCCGCCACGGTAGGGATGATCGCCTCGACCTGGGCAGGGTCTTCGAGGTTGGCCTGGATGAGGAGGGCCGTACGCCCCAACGCCTCCACCTGTGCCTTGAGCGACTGGGCCTCATCGACGGAGTGGTTGTAGTGGATGGCGATATGGTAGCCATGGGAGGCGAGGTGGAGGGCGATGGCCCGCCCCACCCGCTTGGCTGCGCCGGTGATCAGGATGAAAGAGTCATTGTCCATTGTTCTGCACCTTTATGGAAGCGAGGAATTCGCTACGCAGCGCGCTTTTGTCGGCGTAGCTGCCCCGCCATACCGTGGTGCGGGTCAACGGCTCGCGTTCACGCACCCCGCGCATCTCCATGCACATGTGGTGGGCTTCGATATAGACGGCGATGCCGTCAGGATGGGTGCTCTCTTCAAGCACGTCGGCGATCTGGACACCGATGCGCTCCTGGACGCCAAATCGGAGGCTGAAGAGGTTCACCAAGCGCGTGAGCTTGGAGAGGCCGATGATATTGTTCTTGGCGATATAGCCGACGTAGACATTGCCGTAGAAGGGCAATACATGGTGCTCACAGAGAGCATGAAACGGGATGGGGCCCTGGATGATCTGGGCGATCGAGCACCCCTCCCCCCCCATGGCACTCGGCATCGAAGGTCTTGATCAGGTTGTGGTCCCCGTCGTATCCCTCGGTCGCCTCGATCAGTGCCTTGATGAAGCGCCGGGGGGTATCGACGGTGGAGGGGGTGTCCATCGACATGCCCAAGGCAGAGAAGATCTCTTTGGCGTACCCTTCGAAGATTGCCAGCTGCCCGTCATCGAAGGTGCGTGGCCTGAGGTCCATTATCTCAAGATATCTATCGGTATCAGTCGTATTCATATCACTCCCTTCTTTGCTGTGTCAGAGAGGGTTCATGGATGCCTGGCTCGGTGGATAGGAGGCCCCCCGACACAACCTTGATATATGCATATATGCACATATGCTCATATGTCTAGGTATGATGGGAATACACCCCCCCGTCAATGGCTGTGCCCTCGCCTTTCGGGCGATGGCAGATGAAGCGAAGGGATATCAAAATAGTTCAATGAGCCTTGATCTGGGTGTCGAAGGCGATATGGAGACGATTCCAACAGTTGATGGCGTTGATGACAAACGTAAGGTCGATCACCTCTTTTTCGCTGTAGGAGGCGCGCAGCTGCTCGTAGAGGTGGTCGCCCATCGCCCCGCTTTCGATTCTCGTCACCGCATCGGTCCAGGCAAACACCGCCCGCTCCGAGTCGGTGAAAAGCGGGCTTGAACGCCACAGAGCGAGGGCAGCGATGCGCTCCTCGCTCTCGCCTCGGGCCCGGGCAGCGGTGGTATGCCCGGTGACGCAGAAGGTGCAGCCATTTATCTTCGATGCAAGGACCTTGACCAATTCAAGCAGCGCTCGATCAAGTGTTGATGAACGCAGGTATGTCTCCAGCGATCCAAGTGAGGCAAGCGCCTCCCGTCCAATCCGGTAGAAATCAATGCGTCTGGTCATGGCACGACCCTCCCGTCTCAGGTATAGGCCCACCACAGAGTGCGGTCAAGTCCTCTCACCGCCCTCATCGGGCGATCATGAGACGGGGTGTGCATCCTCAAACTCGATGTGGCAATAGATGTGGTGGGTATCGCTGAAGGGGAGCAGGGGCGGATTGGTCCTGGTGCAGATCGCACCCACCTGTCGATGGCAGCGCCCGGCGAAGGGGCAGCCACGCACCTTCTTGTCAGGATTGGGGAGGTTGCCTTCCAGCTTGATGGGTCGTTTGCGATGGGTTGGGTCGGTGTCGGGGATCGAGGAGAGCAGGACCTCGGTGTAGGGGTGGCGGCTCTTGTTCATCACCTCATCACGGCTCCCCCACTCGCACACCCGCCCACCATACATGACCAGGATCTGGTCGCTGATGTAGTTGATGACGTGCAGGTCATGGGAGATGAAGAGGTAGGAGACCTCGCTCTCGTGCTGAAGATCGCTGAGCAGGTTCAGGACGGCGGCCTGTACCGAGACATCGAGGGCGCTGGTCGGCTCATCACAGACGATCAGGCGGGGGGAGATGGAGAGGGCACGGGCGATCGCCACGCGTTGCTGCTCACCACCACTGAGCTGCATCGATCGCATCGACAGGTACTGCTCCCCGAGGTCGACCGTCTCCAGGAGCTCGATGATCCGCTCTCGCCGTTCGCGCTTGTCCGTCACACCCAAAAGTCGTTTCATCGGGCGGGCAATGATCTGCTCGACCGTATGGGAGGGGTTGAGGCTATTGCCTGGATGTTGGAAGATCAGCTGGATCTCAGTGAGCAACTGCCGCCCGCGCTTATTCCACGGCAGGGTGATATCCCTACCGCCAAAGAGCATCTTGCCCGAGGAGGGGGTAATGAGGCCAGCGACGAGGTGGGCGGTCGTCGATTTGCCACATCCGGACTCCCCTACCACCCCGAGCACCGTGCCCGGCTCGAGCGAGAGGCTCACCCCGTTGACGGCATAGACCTTGCGGGCGCTGCCATAGTGCTTGAAGACCCGGTTGAGGCTCAAGAGGGGGGCGCCGCTGTTGTTCAGTTTCGCCGGTCGAGCACGTCGCTGTCGGATAGGTTTGACCTCCTCCACATCGGTAGCATAGGCACGGTCACACGTTGCCATATGCCCCGCCCCCACCTCACGGGCGCCATAGAGGGACTCACAGAAGTCGGTGCGTTTCACACAGCGGTCTGCGAAGGGGCAGCCACTGCTGTTGGGAGCACGTCGCTGCACATGCCCGGCTATGGTGTTCAGTGCCCGTCTCTTTTTGACCATCCCCAGACGGGGCATGCAGTTGATGAGAGCCCGTGTGTAGGGATGGAAGGGGTGGTTGAAGATCTCCTCCTTGCTGCCAATCTCGACAATCTGGCCGCTATACATCACCGCAATGGTGTCGGCGACCGTGTTGATGACCCCCATATCGTGGGAGATGTAGACGAGGCTGAGCTTCATCGTCTGGCGCAGTTCATTGAGTGAGTCGAGGATCACTGCCTCGGTGGTCACATCGAGGGCGGTGGTCGGCTCATCCGCAATCAGGATGTCCGGCTCGTTCGCGAGCGCCATGGCGATCATGACGCGCTGGCGCTGTCCGCCGGAAAGCTGGTGCGGGAAGGCCGACAGGCGCTTTTCCGGTTCGCGAATGCCGACTTCGTTCAGAAGTTCCAGCGTCCGCGCCCGTGCAGCCTGCTCACCCATGCCCTGATGCATTTTCAGGATTTCACCGATCTGCCGCTCCACACTGTGCAGCGGATTGAGCGAGGTCATCGGCTCCTGAAAGATCATGGTGACATCATTGCCGCGCACACGCCGCAACTCAGGCTCTGACGCCGTCATCAAATCCTTGCCGTTGAAAAGAATTTCTCCGGAAGGATGGCTGGCAGATGGATAGGGCAGCAGCTTGAGGATCGACAAGGCCGAAACGGATTTGCCTGATCCCGATTCGCCGACAAGGGCTACCGTTTCACCTTCGGCAATGTCGAAGGATACACGGTCCACGGAAATGCGTTCCTCGCCATTCTGGCGGAAGGCTACAGATAGATCGCGGACGGACAGCAGGATTTTGTTCCCTGATTCGTTCATTGACCCGCTCATTGACCCACTCATTGAAATGCCTTTCGCGGATCGAAGGCGTCGCGTGTTGCCTCACCGATGAAGATCAGAAGCGACAGCATCAGCGAGATGACCACGAAGCCGGTAATGCCGAGCCAGTGGGCCTGGAGATTGTTCTTGCCCTGTGCGAGAAGTTCGCCCAGCGAAGCCGAGCCGGGCGGCAGGCCGAAACCGAGGAAGTCGAGCGAGGTCAGCGTGGTAATAGAGCCATTCAGGATGAAAGGCAGGAAGGTCAAGGTCGCGACCATGGCATTGGGCAGGAGATGCCGCCACATGATGGTGCCGTTCTTCACGCCGAGCGCTCGCGCCGCGTTCACATATTCGAAGTTTCGGGCCCGCAGAAATTCCGCGCGCACGACGCCGACGAAAGCCACCCATGAGAACAGAAGCATGATGCCCAGAAGCACCCAGAAGCCGGGCGGCAATATCGCCGCGATAATCAGCAACAGGTAGAGAACCGGGATCGAGGACCAGATTTCGATGAAGCGCTGGAACAGAAAGACGGTCGTTTGTATCGGATCTGGACCGAGCCTGACGAGCGCTGATTGTGAACTGGTTCGACGGTCTGGTTTGTCGACGATTGCGGTTAATTCGTCATGGAAGATGGCTCGTTTCTGCGATGCGATCTACGGCGGCGATCAGGCATGGTGGGATGCCTATGGTGACGAGGTTGATATCAAAGCCGAGAAATGGACTTGTTCGCGCCAGGCTGCAGTTAAGTATGGCTTGAATATGCACACGGCATACGGGGCATACAACAGCGGTATGCGGGCGATTCAGTTGGCGCTCGAACAGGGGGCCAGCAAGATCATTTTGCTTGGATATGACTGTTCGGTTGAATCCGGCACACACTGGCATGGTGATCATAGCAAGACGCAGAACCCAGATGCAGTGAAGTGCAAAAG
>CALFMX010000201.1 GCA_937902565.1 uncultured Spirochaetales bacterium | reverse complement strand
CACCACGCTGGCGATGTTGATGATCACGCCCCGCCTCTCTCTGGCCATGAGGCGGCTGATCCGCCTGCAAGTGAGAAAGACCGACGTGAGATTTGCACTGATCACGCTGTCCCACGCCTCGTCTCTCATGCGCATGATGAGGCCATCGCGGGTGATACCGGCGTTGTTGACCAACACCTCGATCGTCTCCGCCTCATCGACTACACGCGCGAGTGCGTTTTCGACGCTTTGGCGATCGGTGAGATCACACTCAATGTGGATTGCTCTACTGTTGCCCGTGGTACGGGCGAGCGAGTAGACCGTATACCCCTCGCTGATGAGGGTCTCGGCTATGGCAAGCCCGATCCCCCGGGAGGCTCCGGTCACGATTGCGTTCTTTGTATTCATGGCGTGTCCTTCATGGCGTCTGCGATGGCCTCTTCACTTGAGAGGCTCACGCATGCCCGTGGTGTGTTGTTGCTCTTGCACAGCCCGCACAGGACTGTTCCATGGCCGACCTCGGCAAAGGGGGTGGTGTGTACTGCCAGCTCCCGCATGAGCTGTGTCCACCGAACCGGTCTGGCCAGTTGGCTTGCCAGGTTGGCCCGCGCCTGATGGGCGGTCTTCACCAGATGCCCATCGATGGAGCTGTAGACCGGTTCCTTGGGCGCAGAGAAGGGGAGGCCCTCCAGATAGCGGGCGAAGGGGGCGGTCGCCTCCTCCATGAACGGGGTGTGGAAGGGCCCTGATACCTTCAGTGGTATGAGGCGGCGTACCCCGGCTTGAAAGAGGGGCTGGCGGGCCCGCTCGAGGCTAGAGCGGGTGCCTGAAAGCACCACCTGCAGGGGCGCGTTGTCATTGGCGGGCCAGAGGTCTGCGATTCGTTCCCCTTCCAAGACCGCCTCGATGGCAGGGTAGTCGAGGCCGATGGCTGCTGCCATGACCAACTCGCCGTGCGTATCACGCGCCTTTGCACTCAGCGTCTCCATCATGGCCATGCGGGTGAGGATGATCTGGAAGAGGGTGGCATCGTCAAGGATGGAAGCAGCGGCGTAGGCACTGAGCTCACCGAGGCTGAAGCCTGCGTGGACACGGATAGTGGTGCCCAGCTCGCTGAGGCGCAGGTGGGCACTGCGATTGACCAGCGTGATGGCGAGCTGGGCGTACGTCGTCAGGTCGCCGTCGCTGCCCTCTGAGAGGAGGGTGTACATATCGCGCTCTGCAATCTCGCTGACCTCCTTGAAGAGGGTGCGCACCCTCTCACTCGCCTCGTAGAGTGAGAGGCCCATGCCTCGCTGCTGTGACCCCTGTCCGGGGTAGAGGGCGATTATTTCCATACCAGCACGGTCCCTCCGTAGGTGAGGCCGGCTCCAAAGCCGACGAGGATGATCTTCTGCCCGCTTTGAAGGAGTCCGCTTCGTTCCATCTCTGCCAGGGCGAGAGGGATCGAGGCGGCCGAGGTATTGGCGTAGCGTTCGATGTTCATATAGAACTTCTCCTCTGCGATCGCATAGCGCTTGGCACAGGCGGCGATGATGCGCTGGTTTGCCTGGTGGGGGACGATCCAATCGATCGCTGAGATGGTGAGGTTGTTGCGTTCAAGGAGCGCATCGATCGTCTCGGCAATGGCAGAGACTGCAAAGGTATAGACTGAGCGTCCGTCCATCATGATGGCCCGCCTTAGCGGGTCGATGGCAAGCGAGGAGGCGCCGCCCCCTTCGCTCTTGATGTAGCTCTTGAGCCACCGTGCCTCCTCGCTTCGCTCGAGGAGGAGTGCGGCCGCACCATCGCCGAAGAGGACGCAGGTGCTACGATCTTCCATATCGAGGAGGGGGGAGAGCTTTTCAGATCCGACAACCAGTGCGTTGGTGGCAAGGCCGCTGCTGATCATCGACCGCCCAACCTCCAGCGCGTAGATGAATCCGGTGCAGCCGGCACTGACATCCAAGGCGGGGCCTCGACTCCCGAGGCGCTCTGAGAGCTGTGAGGCAACTGATGGGAAACCAGGATAGTCAGGGGAGGCCGTTGCACAAACGATGGCGTCAATATGGATAGAGTATCTCTTTAGAAGGTCCTGAACAGCAAAATAGGCCATTGTGAAGGTTGTTTCGCCTTCAGCCCATCGTCGCTCCCTGATCCCGGTATGGGAGTAGATCCACTCATCACTCGTGTCGACGAGGGATGCAAGCTCACTGTTGGTGACCACGCGTTCGCTCACATAGGAGCCTACAGCAGAGATGTGGATATGGGAGTGCTCGTCGCTCATGCCCTATTGATATTACAAAAAAATGATAAATGTCAATATTGACACATAGCGAGTGGATTGTTAATATAAATTTCACTGAAGGGGACCACCCTGCTCCCCATTCCTCTAAGGACGCAACCGATGAACACACTGGATACACGAGATATTGAAGCCCTCTTGGCACTCTTTGAAGCAAGCTCGCTCTCGCATCTGGAGCTCTCCGGTCCCGACTTCTCTCTCAAGATGAAGCGTCCGGCCGGCCCGGAGGCCAGCGTGGTGAAGCGCGCTGCCACCACTGAACGCCCGCCCCCGATGCCCCGCCGTACGTGAAGGTGGGGAGCACGGTGAGGGAGGGGGATGTCCTCTGCACCATCGAGGCGATGAAGCTGATGAACCAGCTTGAGGCGGAGTTTGGCTGCACCATCGTCAAGATCCTGGCCAAGCCGGAGTCGATGGTGGAGTTCGGCTCCCCGCTCTTTGAGGTCAAGCGGCTATGATCGAGAAGCTTCTCATTGCCAACCGCGGTGAGATCGCGCTGCGTATCGTGCGTGCATGCAAGGATCTTGGGATCAAGAGCGTGGTGGCCCACTCAACGGCTGACCGGAATACGATGGCGGTGGCGCTTGCCGATGAGGCGGTGTGCATTGGTAGCCCTCCTACCGAAGAGAGCTACCTCAAGATTGACAACATCATCATGGCTGCCTGCCTCACCCGCTGTGATGCGATCCACCCGGGTATAGGGTTCCTCAGTGAACATGCAGGGTTTGCCAAGAGCGTCGAGGCTGCCGGTCTCATCTTCATCGGCCCGACAAGTGAGACCATCGCCCTCCTGGGCAACAAGGTGGCGGCTCGCACGGTGGCTCGAGGCGCCGGTGTGCCCATAACCCCCGGTGGGGAGGAGGCGCTCAGGGACCTTGCTGATGCCAAGGCGACAGCCAGTCGCCTCGGCTACCCTGTGATCCTCAAGGCTTCATCGGGAGGCGGGGGACGGGGGATGCGTATCGTACGGGAGGAGGGGGAGATGGAGAGCGCCTACGCCCTTGCCCGTAAGGAGGCAGCGCTCTTCTTCTCCGATCCTGCCCTGCACATCGAACGGTACATCAAAGATCCCCGACACATCGAGGTGCAGGTAGTCAGCGATGGACAGGGCGGGGTGGTCCACCTCGGGGAGCGGGACTGTTCGGTTCAAAAGAACCACCAAAAGCTCTTTGAGGAGAGTCCCGCCTGCGCCCTTGATGATACCCTCATAGCAGAGATGAGAGCGTGTTCGGTCTCGCTTTTCAAGACTTTGGGCTATCGAGGGGTGGGGACAGTCGAGTTCCTTGTCGATGGCCGGACCTTCTATTTCATGGAGGTGAACGCACGTCTGCAGGTTGAACACCCGGTCAGCGAAGTGGTCAGCGGCGTCGATCTGGTGCGCACCCAGATCGAGATAGCCCAGGGCACGCGCCTCCGCTTCTCACAACATGATATAGTGCTCTCCGGGTATGCACTTGAGTGCCGTATCAACGGGCTTGGGGCGGGTACGATCAAGCGCCTGCGCTTGCCGGCCGGCCCCCATGTGCGAACGGATACCTATCTTGAGGAGGGCTCAGTTCTCTCTCCCTACTACGACAGCCTCCTGGCAAAGATCATCGTCAGTGCTAAAAACCGTACCGAGGGGTTGGCCGTCATGGAGAGAGCCTTGGATGAAGTGGTCATCGAAGGGATCCCCACCAACCTTGATGAGCAGCGCCTGATCCTCACAAGCCGGCGCTTTACACGCGCCACGCTCTCTACGAACCTCTACGATGAGGTCATCACGAACGGGAGGAGCAATGGCTGAGCTGTGTACGGCGTGCGGCCATGAGGTGAGGCTGGACCATTTCAAGATCTGCCCATCCTGTGGTCATTACTTTCCCCTCAACCCGGGAGAACGCATCGCCCTCATAGGGGACGAAGGCTCCTTTGTCGAGATGGAGGGGACGATGGTGTCGGCTAATCCCATCAGCCTGGCAGGGTATGAGGAGAAGCTTGAAGAGAACCGCAAAAAGTCGGCGCTCAATGATGCGGTGACCATCGGCCGCTGTACCATCGAAGGCGACGCTGTGATCGTCGGTGTCATGGCCTTCTCCTTCATGGGCGGCTCGATGGGGTCGGTCGTCGGAGAGAAGATCACCCAGGCGCTCCTTGAGGGGGCGCTTGAGGGCGTGCCGGTCATCCTCTGTACCGCCAGCGGGGGGGCGCGGATGCAGGAGGGGATCTTCAGTCTCATGCAGATGGCAAAGACGGCGAGTGCTGCAGCCCTGCTTGAGGAGACGGGGACCCCGCTCTTCATCGTCCTGACCAACCCGACCACTGGAGGGGTGACCGCCTCCTTTGCCATGCTCGGGGATGTCATCCTCGCCGAGCCCGGGGCTATCATCGGCTTTGCCGGACCGCGTGTCATCGAGGGGACGATCGGCCAGCAGCTGCCCGAAGGGTTCCAGCGGGCCGAGTTCCAGCAGGAGAAGGGGTTCGTCGATGCCATCGTCAATCGTACGGACTTGAAGCGGACCCTCTCCTTTTTGATCCGCACCCATAGGAGGGGGGAGGTGAGCCATGTTGGATGAGACTCCCCGCTTCACGGCCGCCGTCGATCGTATGGTAGCCCATACCCAGCTCTCCGGTTGGGAGCGCGTCCAGATGAGCCGTCGCCTGGGTCGGCCGGGGGCAATGACGTTCATCAAATTGATCTGTGACAGCTTCATGGAGCTCCACGGCGACCGCCTCTTCGGCGATGACCCGGCGATGGTCGGCGGCATCGGCCTCATCGATGGGCAGGCGATCACCTTCATCGGGAACCGCAAGGGGGCCAACCTCAAGGAGAACGTGCGCTACAACTACGGGATGAGCAATCCCGAGGGGTATCGCAAGGCGCTGCGCCTCGCCCGGCAGGCGGAGAGGTTCTCCCGCCCGATCGTCTGCTTCATCGACACCCCGGGTGCCTATTCCGGCATTGGAAGTGAGGAGCGGGGCATCGGGGAGGCAATCGCCCAGAACCTGAAGGCCTTCTCCACCCTCAAGACCCCCATCCTCGTCTTCATCATCGGGGAGGGGGGATCGGGAGGGGCACTGGGCATCGGGGTGGGTGACAAGCTCTACATGCTCGAACACGCCGTCTACTCGGTCATCACCCCCGAGGGGTTCGCCTCGATCCTTCTGCGCGACCCTTCAAAGGCTGCCGAGGCCGCCGAGGCGATGAAGATGACCGCCCACCACCTCAAGGAGTTCTCAGTTATCCACGATATCGTGGAGGAGGGAAGCGCTGAGGAGACGGCGGCTCGGATCAAGGCAATCATCAAGCGTGACCTGGCTGTCCTCTGCTCCAAGCCACCGGCCCATCTGGTCCGCTATCGGATCCGCAAGATCCGGGGCATCGGTGAGGTCAGCGGGATTGCCAAGACGTGGTGGAAGCCGCTCTTGGAGGTCTTCTCCAAGAGCGGGAGCCTCTCCTAGATCTTCGGGGCGATCTTCTCGAGGTTCTTGTACCCCCAGATGAAGAAGGAGCTGGTGATGAGGAAGGAGAGGCCATCGCTGACCGGCGCTGCCCAGAGGATGCCCTGCAGGCCAAATGCGTTGGCGAAGATCAGGATCGCCGGGATCAGGAAGAGGCCTTGGCGGCTGAGGATCAACAAGAGCGATGTCTTGCTGCGCCCGATGGCCTGGAAGAAGGAGCCGGCGATGATCTGGAAGCCGATGAGCGGGGTGAGCAGGAACCACGTGGTCAGGGCATAGGTGCCCAGCTCCAGCAGGGCAGGCTCCCTATTGAAGAGGCCGACCATCGCCTGCGGCCAGAGGCGGGTGGCGATCCAGCCGACGAGGACGACGGCGGTGGAGAAGATGATGGCCAGGCGGGACGCCTCGCGTACCCGGTCATACTTCTTTGCCCCGAAGTTGAAGCTGATGAGCGGCTGTGTCCCCTGGTTGATCCCGATGACCGGCATCAAAAGCAGGGTCTGCAGGCTGTTGACGATCCCCATTGCGCTGATACCCAAGTCCCCACCGTGCGCCATCAGGGTCTTGTTGAGGATGACGTTGAGCAGGCTGCTGACCAGCTGCATCGAGAAGGGCGGGATGCCGAGGCTCATGATCATCTTCATGACCGACCACTGTGGCCGGATTGCCTTCAGGCGGAGCCTCACCCGACTGCGCTTGCCCAAGAAGTAGGAGAGGACCCAGATGAAGGAGAAGAACTGGCTGATAATCGTCGCCAGTGCCGCCCCCTCCATCCCCCAGCCAAAGCCGAAGATGAAGATCGGGTCGAGGATGATGTTGGTGCCGGCTCCGAGGAACATCGAGAGCATGGCAATCTTGGGGCTGCCATCGGCGCGGATGAAGTGGTTCATCCCCATGCTGGTGATGGCAAAGACACTTCCCATCAGGATGATACGCAGATAGCTCTTTGCATACGGCAGGATCTGCTCACTGGCACCGAAGGCGCGCAGCAACGGCCCGACGAAGAGCATGCCGAGGATGACGATCACAATCCCCGTTCCGATGAGGAGAATGACTGCGTTCTGCAGGACTGCGGCAGCCTCCTCCTCCTTGCCCTGTCCGAGCCGGATGGAGAAGAGGGTCGCCCCTCCGATGCCGTAGAGCACCCCCATGGCCAGCAGGATGATCATGATGGGGAAGCTGATGGTGATGCCGGCAATCCCATTGGCACCGAGGTTCGGTGCGTTGCCGATGTAGATGCGGTCAACGACGTTATAGAGGGCGTTGACCATCATGCCGACGATTGCCGGCAGGCTGAAGCGCCACAGCAGGCGGGGGATGGGTTCGATACCGAGTGGGTTCTGGGCGGGCGTAGCAACGTTCATATCAATTGGTTCCTTCTTCAATGCGCTGTAGCAGCGTGTGGAGGGTGGCAGAGAGGTGAGCATACTCCTCATCTCCGATCACGCTTCGGCTCTTGTCATTCCATGCGTCGACGAGCGGCTCGATCTCCCCTTGCAGGCGCTTCGCCTTGTCGGTGAGGAAGAGGCGGTTGCACCGCTTGTCCCGCTCGTCGTTGATGCGCCGCACATACCCCTTGCCCTCCAATGACTTCACTGCCCGTGCGATGGCAGCCTTGTCGATGGAGAGGGTGAGGGAGAGCTCCTCCTGGGAGCGGTCCTCCCTCTGGTAGAGACTGCGCATGATACCGACCTCACCGCTGGTGATCTGGTAGGGTTTGAGCACCGTGTTGAGGTAGGCGATGTTGCGCCGGTGGAGAATGGCCACCAAGCGGCCCAGGCTCTCTTTCATGGAAGCTACTCTATCGACATTTAGTTGACAGGTCAACTATTAATCGCTTGTTTTCACCGCTGCCATTCGCTGTTTGTGGTATACTTGGCCCACTATGGATAGAAGACCGACGATTGCACTGCTCTATGACTTTGACAAGACCCTCACCACCCGTGACATGCAGGAGTACACCTTCATCCCTGCCCTCGGCCTCAGCGCCGAGGAGTTCTGGAGGCAGGCGAATGACCTGGCCCTCGAGCAGGGAATGGACCGGATCCTCGCCTACATGAAGTTGATGCTCGATGAGTCAAAGCGGCAGAGGAGACCGATCAGGAGGAGCGACTTCGTCGCACTCGGCACCGGGCTTGAGTTCTTCCCGGGCGTTGAGGCGTGGTTCCCCCTGATCAACGCGCAGGCGGAGGCGTTGGGTCTTGAGGCGCAGCACTTCATCATCTCCAGCGGCCTTACGGAGATCATCGAAGGATCTCCGATCGGCGGCTTCTTTGAGCGGATCTACGCCTGTGAGTACCTCTATGATGAGAACGGAGTGGCGGTGTGGCCGAAGCTTGCCGTCAACTATACGGCCAAGACCCAGTTCCTCTTCCGCATCAACAAGGGTGTCTTGGAGGTAAGTGAGGATGAGGCGCTCAACGCCTATACCGCCGAAGCGGATCGACCGGTCCCGTTTCGCAACATGATCTACATCGGCGATGGCCTGACCGATGTGCCGACGATGAAGCTCGTCAAGGAGAGCGGCGGCTCATCGATTGCTGTCCACACCGAACGGACACGGGCGGTGGCCCACCGCCTGATGAACGAGGGGCGCATCAACTACTACGCTCCTGCCGACTATCGGGAGGGGAGTGAACTCTGTACGCTGGTGAAGACAATCCTTGAGATGCTTGGGCCACAGAACCGCCTCGAGTACGAGGCCTCGCGCATGCGCCTAGATGCCCTTGATAGCCGCCTTCATCAATGAGGCGATGAGGTTCATACCCCGGGGATTGGGGTGGACTCCATCGGGCAGGAGCTCATCCTCCACTCGGATAGGATAGGCGCCGAGGTCGATGAGGTGGGTATCGGGATATTCACGAACAATGTCCCTGACCGTCTCTGCCAGGTCAAGCTGGGTCCACCCGGTGGCGTTTGGGGTAGTCAATGATCGGTCTGTGCGCTGAAGCGGTGTGCAGAAGAAGAGGGTGCTCTGCCGATGGCGCTCCCGCATCGCCTCGATCAACTGGCGATAGGCATGCGCGAAAATCTCCAGGGTGGTGGGCTGCTCTGTCTGCCCCCAGTCATTGGTGCCGCCGAAGACGATGATGAGGTCCCCTCCCAATCGCTTCTGACGCCGCTCGTCGATATAGCAGGATGAGGGGGGGCGGGTACCGGTGCGGCTGACGCGCGATCCTGAGTAGGAGTCGTTGCAGAGAAGGGCCAGATCCAGCCGGTCGGCCAGCATCGACCACCACGTCTGCGTGGCGGTATTGACCCCAAAGCCGGTGCGGGGATAGAAGACCTCATTGCCTTCAGGGTTGCAGCCGATGAAGGTAGAGATGGAGTCTCCGAGGACTGAGAAGGTTCGTCTGCCCATGGGGCAACTCTACCCCACTGGGCCACAGAGGGCAAGCGCCTTTGATAGATAGGGCGTTCCGGGCCCCTGTGCCATCGAGGTGAAGGTGGCGATCAGTATTGATTCCTCTGCTTCCTCACCATCTCCTGCTGTGGTATTCTTTCGATATGGATACCAAAATCTCACTGGTGGAAGCAGGAGCAGTCTCCAAGGCAGGGGAGCTCTTCATAGAGGCGTTCGGCCATAGGTCGGTCCTGTTGGTAGGCGACGGCAATACAATGAGGGCGGCTGGTCTGCTGACCATCCGCTCCCTGGAGCAGGCAGGCCTTGCGGTGCGGCAGCTGGTCTTTGACGCCCATCCACGCCCCTATGCAAATGAGCATGCCATCCGAAAGGTTCGCATGAGTCTGGCGTTGGATGATTCGATTGCCGTGGCGCTTGGATCGGGAACTCTCAACGATGTGACCAAGCGCGCGAGCTTTGAATTGAAACGCCCGTATATGGTGGTCGCTACCGCCCCCTCGATGGATGGATATACCTCATTCGGGGCGGCTATCAACTTTGAGGGATTCAAACAAACGATGGCCTGTTATGCCCCTGTGGTGGTGTTGGGTGATACCAATATCCTTAAAGAGGCGCCAAAAGCGATGATCGCTTCCGGTTTTGCCGACTGCATGGCCAAGTTCACGGCGGGGATGGATTGGATTTTGGCCGACCTGGTGGGCGTGCACCCCATTCGCCCCGATGTATGGGATATGGTGCAGATCCCACTGCGCCGTGCCTACAATCAGGCCAAGGAGATCGCCCACGGTGATTGCAGGGCCATCGCCAGCCTCTTTGAGTCGCTGGCAGCCAGCGGCTATGCGATGCAGGTGATGGAGGATAGCAGGCCGGCAAGCGGCGCTGAGCATCTGGTCAGCCACTGCTGGGAGATGGAGCACCTGGCCCTCGATGGGGAGGAGGTCAGCCATGGCTTCAAGGTGGCGGTGGGGACCATGGCGATGGTGCTGCTCTATGAGGACCTGCTCCGCCTCGATGAGAGTGAGTGCTATGGGCAGGGCCAGCAGAGCTGGCTAGAACGGGAGGCGGATATCCGCTCCCACTTCACAGATGAATGCATTGTTCTACAGACGCTTGCCATCGCCAAGGAGAAGTTTGTCGAGGGAGAGGCGCTTGTCGAGCGCAGGCGCCTATTGGCAGGGGTCCTTCCAAAGCTCAAGGAGCGCATAGGCGAGCAGTTGCCCCCCTTTGATGAGCTGCGTTCAGCCCTTGCGCTTGTCGGTGCCCCTACCACAGCCATGGAGATCGGATCGGATCTGGATGGCCTCAAGCGAGCGGTGCGTGGTGCACAGATGATTCGCAACCGGTACACTATATTGGACCTCTACTACGAGCTGGGTCTCTACGATCGTGCACTCAATGTATTGGAGGGGTTGGTGTAGGGGGCTATAGTTCGAAGAAATGGGGCTTATCACGTATAGTGGCATACAACTGTTTCTATGCTCACCGGCTATACTGTTGGCACGTGGGAGGGTATCACGGTGCACCGTGTCACCGATTGGCTCCTGCAGGAGTGAAATCGGCTTGACAGCCTCCATCCGATAGCCCATGGTAGTGGTATGAATTGTACCTACCTTGGACACAGTGCATTCTTGGTGGAGGGCGAAGAGCTATTGCTCCTCTTCGACCACACTGCAGGCCCCTTTGCGCTTCCTGCTACAGAGAAGGCCCTGGTGGTCTTTGCCAGCCACCGGCACAGTGACCACTACGACCCCTCGATCTTTGAGTTTGCCTCCCATCCAGCAGGAGCCCACTTCGTCCTCTCCTCCGATATCCCCGCCTCCGATGTGCCGGACGGCCTTGATGTGCACTGGATGGGGCCACATGAGCAGCATGAGGTGGCGGGTGTGGGGATCGAGACCCTGCGCTCCACCGATGAGGGGGTGGCCTTTGTGCTCGAGGTCGAGGGCAAGCGCCTCTATTACGGCGGGGATTTGAACCACTGGCACTGGGAGGGGGAGAGTGAGGCGTACAACAGCGCGATGGCGAGGGCGTACCGGGCTGAGCTTGATCGTTTGCCGGCCCATCTCGATATCGCCTTCGTCCCCGTCGACCCGCGCCTCGGGGAGGCGTACAGCCTCGGGGCGAAGGATTTGCTGGAGCGTGTTGCGGTGGATGTGTTGGTCCCGATGCACTTCTGGGGTGATGGCAGTGTCTGTTCGCGCCTGAGGGGAGAGCTGGGGGAGTGGGATGGAGAGGTAGTAGCGTTGGACACGAGTCCCTATACATGGAGGATTGCATGATATTTCGATTTGCACACAACAACATCAACGTCATAGACCTGGAGCGGTCGCTTGCATTCTATGAGGAGGCATTGGGCCTGGTGGAGGTACGGCGCAAGGAGGCGAGTGACGGCTCCTACACCATCGTCTTCCTCGGCGACGGGGAGTCGGCCCACAAGCTGGAGCTGACGTGGCTGCGTGACTGGGAGAAGGAGTCCTACAACCTCGGGGACAACGAGTTCCACCTCGCCTTCGAGACCGATGACCTTGAGGCGGCACGGGCAAAGCACCGGCAGATGGATTGCATTATCTACGAGAACAAGGCGATGGGGATCTACTTCATCGTTGACCCCGATGGATATTGGCTTGAAATAGTCCCCACCAAGCGTTAAGGCGATGTTCCCTTGAGTTTATAGCTCACAGTGGTTATCATATACCTGCGCTGCAATAGAAGCGTGGGGGTGGGTGGGATGCATGTAGAAAAGCCGAAATCGGCTTCTTTTTTGTCGGATCTTCAACGAGAATTCTCCGGGTACAACAAGACAAAGTTCAGCAAGGACCTGATGGCGGGCCTGACCGTGGCTGCGGTCGCTCTGCCTCTGGCCCTCGCCTTCGCTGTGAGCTCCGGCCAGAGTGCCGCCAGCGGTTTGATCACGGCGATCATCAGTGGCCTGGTCATCGCCGGCCTCGGTGGGGCCTCCTACCAGATCTCCGGCCCGACGGGGACCATGGCGATGATCCTCATCACCGTGGGGGCGCACTATGGCATCGAGGGGGTGCTCTTTGCCACCTTCCTCAGCGGGGTGGTCCGCCTGATAGCAGGGGTACTGAAGGTCGGGGCCCTGGTCTCTTACATCCCCTCGCCGGTCGTCACCGGCTTTACCAGTGGGATCGCCATCATCATCGCCTTCGGCCAGATCGACCCCTTCTTCGGGGTGACCAGCACCGGGACGAAGATTCCCGAGATGATCGCATCGTACGTTCGCGATGGATTTCCAATCCAACCCGCTGCGTTGGCCTATGGCCTCTTTGTCGTCCTCTTCATGATCTTCTGGCCCAAGAAGTGGAACGCCAAGATCCATGCGAGCCTGCTCAGCCTCATCATCGCCCTCATCGCCCAGATGGTGCTGAGCCTCCCGGTCGCTGAGGTGGGAGCCATCCCCCGCACGCTGCTCGCAGATGATCGCCTCCACCTTCTTTCTCTGCCATGGAACCACTTTGGCGCCCTCATCTCCCCTGCCATCTCGATTGCAGCGTTGGGGATGGTGGAGAGTCTGCTCTGTGGCACCTACGCGTCGAAGATGAAGAATGAGAAGTTCAATGCAACACGTGAGCTCTACGCACAGGGGATAGGCAACGTCATCATCCCCTTCTTCGGTGGGATCCCTGCCACCGCGGCCATTGCACGTACCTCGGTTGCCATCAGGGCGGGACAGCAGACGCGGCTGACGAGCATCATCCACGCCCTTGCCCTGCTCCTGTCGATGTTCTTCCTCGGCCCATTTTTGAGCCGCATTCCCCTTGCCGCCCTGGCCGGTGTCCTGATCGTCACTGCCTGGCGGATGAATGACTGGGTTGCCATCAGGGGAATCTTCCATAAGCGGATCAAGACGTCGATGGCCCAGTTCCTGATTACGATGGGAGCGACGGTCTTCTTTGACCTGACCGTGGCCATCTTCGCCGGTATCGCCTTCTCGATGGTGATGTTCATCATCAAGAGCCACAAGATCTCCATCGAAATAGACCCGGTGGTCTCTGAACTCGAACCCGGGGACAAGAAGACCACGGCGGTCTATGTTGATGGCACGCTCTTCTTCGGTAGCCAGAATCAGCTGACCCACGTCACCGAGTCGCTCATCGAAGAGGGGACGGAGCGGATCATCCTCAGCCTCAGGGGTGTTCCCACCATCGACCACAGCTCGGTCAACGAGCTCAGCGAGATTGTTGGAATGTGTAAGTCCCGGGGTGTGGAGATCTTCCTCGTCGGGCTGCAACATCCGGTGCATTCACTGATGGAGCGACTCGATTTCATCCCTCTGGTGGGAGAGGAGAGGATTTTCACCTCGATGGTGAAAGCCCTGGATGCGCTTACGTAAAGCGGCTGGTGAAGATTCGCTGGTACTGCTTGGGGCTCATCCCCATGACCTTGCGAAATTGACGTGAAAAGTAGTTGGGGTCCGAGAAGCCGCACGCTTCTCCCACCCCAGCCATCGAGAGCCCGCGCTCCTGGATCAGGGTGCAGGCTCGTGCTATGCGCTTATGGATGTGGAACTCGATGGGGGAGAGGCCGGTGGCCTGCTTGAAGGTGCGGTTGAGGGTGCTGCTGCTCATCGCCGCGATGGTGGTAAGCTCCTCGGTTGACAGCGGTCTATCGAGGTGCCCATCCATGTAGGCGATAACATCCCAGAGCTGGCGGGCTGTGCGATTCTGCTTGCTGGGGGTCTGGTCAAAGATCCGGCTCAGTGAGACGAGTACTTCGAGCAGGTAGGCGTAGGCGAGGATGCGGCTCCCCGAGCCGTAGGAGAGGTCATCACTCTCCTTCTCCAATAGCTGGATAATGGGCAGCAGTTCGGTGAGTTGGGCGGGGACGAGGTGCATCAACGCCACCTCCTTGGAGCCGAAGATCGAGGTGAAGCCCGGTAGTTGTTCAAGGTCGAAGGTCTGTTTCTTGACCACGCTGTCGCTCCAGATGATGTTGTAGAGGACCAGGTGATCGAGGTCACGGTAGCCGTGCTGGGCCCCCGGGGGCACGTAGAAGACCGACCCCTCCCCGAGGGTATGATCACCCTGGGGGGTGAAGGTAATGCCGCGTCCACTCTGGATGATGACCAACTCGTGGAACTCGTGGCCATGGAGACGATAGGCGATCTCAGGGTCACGCTTCATGACTTTCAGCTGAAGGGAAGGATCGTGGAAGTAGGTGGTCTCTTTCAGGATTGTCGGCTCCATGGCAAAATGGTCCGATAAGCCAATGACTTTGTCAAGAGAAGTCAGGGAGACACATATAATCGGGCCTCCCATTTGACCAATCCACATCCAGCCTCTATGATAAGGGCGTCGGGGGAGCTTCATTGCCAATCGGCGAAGTCAACTTCTTCCCCTATTTTTACTCTTTTGGGGGGTCTCGATGAGCTTCTTGCTGGACGGCCTTCTCGCTACAACGTGGAAACAATTGGTTATGTATGGGGTGGGCTCTCTGCTCATCTACCTCGCCATCGCCAAGAAACTGGAGCCGGCACTGCTGTTGCCCATGGGCTTTGGTGCTATCTTGGTGAACTTGCCCTTCAGTGGGGCCGTGACACAGATGATGGCCGGCATCGGAGAGGTCGAGGGAATCCTCGACTGGCTCTTTGCCCTGGGGATTAATGCAGCCGAGGCGATGCCGCTTCTGCTCTTCATCGGCATCGGGGCGATGATCGACTTCGGTCCCTTGCTGGTCAATCCCAAGCTGATCCTCTTCGGGGCGGCAGCCCAGTGGGGGATCTTCGCCACGATCAGCGTGGCGACGCTCTTGGGCTTCAACCTGGTCGATGCCGCATCGATCGGGATCATCGGGGCTGCCGACGGGCCGACCTCAATCCTGGTGGCCCAGGTGTTGGGCTCCCAGTATATGGGGCCGATCGCCATCGCTGCCTACTCCTATATGGCACTGGTGCCGATCATACAACCGTTTGCCATCAAGCTGGTGACGACGAAGAAGGAGCGGATGATCCATATGACCTACAACCCCCGCGCTGTCTCCAAGCGGGCGAAAATTCTCTTCCCGATCATCGTGACCGTGGTTGCCGGCTATGTGGCACCGGCGTCGGTCTCCCTGGTAGGGCTGCTGATGTTCGGCAACCTCATCCGTGAGTGTGCGGTGCTCGACTCCCTCTCGGAGACTGCCCAAACAACGCTGGTGAACCTCATAACCCTCCTCTTGGGGGTCACCATCGCCTCGACGATGAAGGCAGAGGGGTTTGTGACCGTCCAGACCGCGATGATCATGGGCCTGGGCCTTCTGGCCTTCATCTTTGACTCGATCGCCGGTGTGCTCTTTGCCAAGTTCCTGAATCTCTTTACCAAGAAGAAGATCAACCCGATGGTAGGAGCGGCAGGCATCTCCGCCTTCCCGATGTCCGCCCGGGTCATCCAGCGCATGGGTCAGGAAGCGGATCCCCAGAACCATCTTCTGATGCATGCCGTCGGTGCCAACGTCGCCGGCCAGATCGCCAGCGTCATCGCCGGCGCGCCACAGCGCTTCTACAAGGAGGACGGCGACGGCGGCCCGGTCGAACTGCCGCCCCTGCCCGACCTGCTGAAGGCCAATGAGGGCAATGGCCTGTACGCGGACCTGTCGCCGGCCACGCGGGCAGCGGTCGCCCAAGCCAAATCGCCACGGAGCGCCAACACCTACCTGCTGGCCTCGCCCGAATTCATGCGCCGCTGAGGGCGGCGCCAGTCTCACCACCAACCGGCCCAGGGAGAACATCATGGATCGCCGCCGCCT
>CALFMX010000200.1 GCA_937902565.1 uncultured Spirochaetales bacterium | reverse complement strand
CACGAACGGGCTGCCCTGACTGCCGATCCCGGTCCACGGGAAGATCGCCATCAGCACGCACATTGTGAGCACGTAGAACAGCAGAATGCGCACCGGCACCGCATTGATCGCGCGCGGAATCACCTTCTCGGGATTCTTCGCCTCACCACCGGTGATGCCGATGATCTTCACCTCTTTCACAGCTTACCCCCTCACGGAGAATTTGAAGACAGTCGTGTGCTTGTACGGCCGATCCTTTGTGAAGATCGTCGTTTCAAACCCATCCTCGTTGGGGCTGTTGGGGAAGTACTGCGTCTCAAGGCAGAACCCTCCATGCCGGGGATAGGGTGCCCCACCCTTTCCGATGGCCGTGCCATCGAGGAAATTCCCGCTGTAGAACTGCACGGCTGGAAGCGTGGAGGAGACCTCCAGCGTCCGCCCGCTCCTGGGATCGCACACGAAGGCAACCCTCTTCATCCCCTCATCCTCGTCGGAGAGGACAAAGCAGTGGTCGTAGCCTCCGGCGGAGGCAAGATCCCGGCCGATCGGCTTGGCGACGGTGAAATCAAAGGGGGTCCCGGCCACGGGGAGGAGCTCTCCGGTGGGGATGAGGGCCTCGTCGACCGCCAGATAGCGGTCACAGGCGAGCTCAAGCTCATGGCCCGCGATCGAGCCGCTTGCCGCCCCGCCAAGATTGAAGTAGCTGTGGTTTGTCAGGTTGATCGGCGTCGGCCCGTCACAGGTCGCCTCGTAGTCGATGACCAGCTCCCCATCCGCATTGAGCAGATAGGTGACAGTACAGTTCACGGCATGGGGGAAGCCCCCCTGTCCTGCCGGGCTGTAGAGGCTCATGACCACACCGGGGTCCTCGCCGAGCATGAAGGTCTCGGCGCACCAGTTCTGCCATCCCCAGTTGGAGGGGCCGCTGTGCAGGGTGTTGGGTCCATCATTGGCCACCAGCGTGTACTCCGTCCCATCCAGGGTGAAGGAGGAGCCTGAGATGCGGTTGGCGTAGCGGCCGACGATCTGGCCGAAGTAGGCGGTCGATGTGAGGTTGTCCAGGGGATTGTCAAATCCCAGGACGATATCACGCACCTCACCGTCCTTGTCCGGGACCTTGATCGCTTTCACGATCGCCCCGAGGCTGATCAGCTGTACAATGATCCCATTGTTCTGCAGAGTCAGTTGGAGAATGTCATCTCCCTGTGGTGTCTTGCCTACCCGTTGTGTGTCGATCATCGCCTCTCCTTTTATACCCAAAGTATACATGAGCGATCAAGAACCAGCAAGAAAAGCTTACTTGGCCGCCTCATCACTCTTGAGGACCGCCAGGAAGGCACTCTGTGGAATCTCGACGTTTCCGACCATCTTCATCCGCTTCTTGCCCTCTTTTTGCTTCTCGAGCAGCTTGCGTTTGCGGCTGATATCCCCGCCGTAGCACTTGGCTGTCACGTCCTTGCGGTACGCACTGATCGTCTCCCGGCTGACAATGGTCCCCCCGATGGCAGCCTGGATTGCAATCTTGTACTGTTGGCGTGGAATCTCGCCCTTCAGGCGCTCACACACCTGCCGACCTCGCTGCTGGCTGTTGCCACGGAAGACCAGCTGGCTGAGCGCATCGACCGGCTCCCCGTTAACCAGGATATCCAGGCGGACCAGATCGGTCCGCTTGTAGCCGATGACTTCGTAGTCGAAGGAGGCATACCCCCGGCTCAGTGACTTGAGCCGGTCATAGAACTCGAAGAGCACCTCTGCAAGCGGCATCTCATAGACGAGCTCGACGCGCTTCTCATCAAGATAGTTCATCGTCGTCTGCACCCCCCGCTTCTCGATGCAGAGGCTGATGATCGGACCGACATAGGTAGTGGGGGTGATGATGTTCGCCTGGATGTACGGTTCCTCGGCAAAGTCGACACGCATGGGGTCGGGGTACTCGAGCGGATTGTCAATTTCAACGACCTTGCCCTCCTTGAGGTGGACGTTGTACTTGACCGACGGGCTGGTGAAGATGATCGAGAGGCCGAACTCCCGCTCGATCCGCTCCTGCACCACCTCGAGGTGGAGCATGCCCAGAAAGCCGCAGCGGAAGCCGAAGCCGAGTGCTGCAGAGCTATCCTTCTCATAGTCGAGGGAGGCATCATTGAGCTTGAGGCGCTCCATGGCGTTCACCAGCTCCTCGTAGTCATTGGTGTCGATCGGATAGATCGAGCTGAAGACCACCGGCTTGACGTCCTTGAAGCCCGGCAGCGGGTTCTTCGCCCCCTTGGTGACGGTGGTGATCGTATCACCGACACGCACGTCGCTGATCGTCTTCACCCCGGTGATCACATACCCGACATCCCCGGCACCCAGCTCCTTGGTCTTGATGAGGTCGAGCTGGAAGATCCCGACCTCCTCGATCTTATAGACACCGTCGGTGTGCATGAAGCGAATCTCACTGCCTACCCGCATCGCCCCATCAAAGACCCGGCAGTGGACGATGACGCCACGGTAGGGATCGTAGTGGGAGTCGAAGATCAGGGCCCTCAGCGGGTCGCTGTCGTTGCCGGTCGGTGGCTCGATCTGCTCAACGATCGCCTCGAAGAGCGCATCGACACCGAGGCCGGTCTTGGCGCTGACCTGGACAGCAAGATCGCTATCAAGGCCGAGGTCGTGGTCGATCTGGTGGAGGCACGCCTCGATATCGGCGGACGCGAGGTCGATCTTGTTGATCACCGGGATGATCGACAGATCGTGCTCCATCGCCATATAGAGGTTTGCCAGCGTCTGTGCCTCGACCCCCTGTGCGGCGTCGATGAGCAGAAGCGCACCCTCACAGCTGCTGATGGCCCGGCTCACCTCATAGGAGAAGTCGACGTGGCCCGGGGTGTCGACGAGGTTCAGCTCATAGGTCTTGCCATCCTTGGCCGTATACGGAATCGTCACCGCCTGGCTCTTGATGGTGATGCCCCGTTCGCGTTCGATATCCATCCCATCGAGAATCTGTGCCTGGTCCCCTCCCCGGTTGGAGGCGATCTGGGCCTTCTCGATGAAACGGTCGGCAAGGGTCGACTTGCCATGGTCTATGTGCGCAATAATGCAGAAGTTGCGCGTCAGTGAACTATCAGCACTCATATAACTCCCTAGGTGGTTGGTTGCTCGTCGCCTGTCTCCGCTTCCTTGATGGGATCCAATCCCAACAGGATGCGCACATCGCGATCATCGAGCGTCTCCCGCTCGATCAGCGCCTGGGTCAAAAGGTCCAGTTGGTCGCGATTGTCACTGAGGATGGCCCGTGTCTCAGCCATCGCCGAGTCGAGGATCTTGTGGATCTCGCTGTCGATGCGCCGGGCGGTCTCCTCGCTGTAGTGCTTGTGCTGGGTGATCTCCCGACCGAGGAAGAGCGGCTCATCCTCGTCCCCGAGGTTGATGAAGCCCAATTCGCTCATCCCCCATTCGGTGACCATCCGGCGGGCGAGGTTGGTCGCCTGCTTGATGTCATTGCTGGTGCCGGTGGTCGTCTCCCCATAGACCAGATCCTCGGCTACATAGCCACCCATCGTCACCTTGATCCAGTCATGGAGCATCGAGCGTGTCTTGGTGTAGGCATCGCGCTCCGGCAGGCTCACCGTCAGGCCCAGGGCCCTCCCATGGGGGATGATGGTCACCTTGTGGAGCGGATCGAGGTTCTTGAGGTGGTAGTGGAGCAGGGCGTGGCCTGCTTCATGGTAGGCGGTGGCGCGCTTCTCATCCTCGGTCATCGCCCGGCTCTTGCGGGCGACACCGAGCAGGATCTTGTCACGTGCCTCTTCCATCTCGACCATGCTCACCACACTCTTGTTCTTGCGGGCGGCAAAGAGGGCCGCCTCATTGACCAGGTTTGCCAGGTCGGCGCCGCTGGTGCCGGCCGACCCCCGGGCGAGGCGCTTGAGGTCGACATCGTCGGCCAGCTGCACCTTGCGGACATGGATCTTCAAGATCGCCTCACGTTCGGCGATATCGGGCAGGTCGACGACGACCTGGCGGTCGAAGCGTCCCGGCCTCAGGAGGGCGGGATCGAGGATATCGGGGCGGTTGGTCGCCGCCATGACAATAACCCCGCCGATGGTGGAAAACCCATCCATCTCCACCAGGATCTGGTTCAAGGTCTGCTCTCGCTCATCGTTGCCGCCGCCCAGTCCTCCGCCACGTGTACGACCCACCGCATCCAGCTCGTCGATGAAGAGGATACATGGCGCATTCTTGCGCGCCTGTTCAAAGAGATCGCGTACCCGCGCCGCCCCCATACCGACAAACATCTCGACAAAGTCGGATCCACTGGTGTGGAAGAAGGAGACCCCGCTCTCACCGGCCACGGCCTTTGCCAGGAGGGTCTTCCCGGTTCCCGGGGGGCCGACGAGCATCACACCACGGGGAATCTTGGCCCCGACCTTGGTGAAGTGCTCCGGTCGCTTGAGGAACTCGACGACCTCCTCCAGCTCGTACTTGGCCTCAACCTGGCCGGCAACGTCGGCGAAGGTGACCTTGGTATCACTCTCCATATACTCCTTGGCCCGGCTCTTGCCGAGGGTGGACATCATCTTTCCATTGAGACCACTGGACTGGCGGTAGAGCATGATGGTAAAGCCAATGAAGATGATCCACGGCAGGAGCTGGAGGACGACTTGCAGAACCGAGATCTCGGCAACCGTCCCGGTGACGGAGACCCCCTTCTCCTTCAAGGTGGAGAGCAGTGATTCGTCAAAGTATGGAATCCTCGTCTGGGCACTGATCCCGTTCCTGAGCACAAAGTGGACCTGGGATTGCTCCTTGATCTCCACCTGCGCCACCTGGTTGGCTTCGACGTAGCTGATAAAGGTCGTATAGGGAACCGTCTGGTCCTTCCGCCCGCCGGCCGAATCGAAGAACATATACGCAAAGAGGATCGCTAGGGTGATGAACACCACCAATGTCACCCGATTCTTGGGTGGCCTGAACGATGGTTTGCCCCCATCCCTTGGCGGACCCTGCCAGAACTGCTTCGGGTCCTCTTGTGGAGACTTCTTGTCACCCTCGTTGCTCTCATTTCTAAATTTCACTGTTCCTATTCCTTCTGTTACTACTATATATATTTGTAAACGGGTGAGCAAGGGGAGCCTTGAAGCGTTCGGCGATGCGATCGCGCCCCCCGAACGCCCTGGCGAAGACCGCCACGACCCCGCTTCGGTCGACCAGAATCGGGACTGATCCACGCTGGTGGAGCGCCACTTTCATGGAGGAGAGCAGCTTTGCCACCCGCATCGTCCCCCCAGAGAGGGCAATCTCATCACCGCCCTGCGCGCTGCGGATAACCGGGTCCTTGAGGCTGGACGCATCGATGCGGAGTGCATCCGTGTCCCAATACCCCTCAACAAACTCCCTGATGACCACCTCGGCATCGCCGGGCAAGGCGATGCGCTGTGCCTTCATCGGCTCATCGAGGGGCAGGCAATAGGACCACAATACCGCGATCGGGGAGAGGGTGATCATCCCCTCCCGGCTCTCGATGCGGAGGGACCCGATCTCACGCACACCCCCCCCTGCCCTCTCCAGCTCATCGATGCCCTTGACCAGTTCAGCGATGATAGTGCGGGCAATCCGCTCTTCTCCACTGACTAGAGCCACCATCCGATAGAGGAGCAGCTCCCGCAGCTCATCGACGAGAGAGCGATACCATACCAGGGTGAAGCTGACCACCCCATCGTCACAGATGACACTGCCAAGCGCCTCTTCGACCATGAGATCGAGGAGGCGGGAGGTCTCCTCAAAGCGTCGGCCCAACACCACTGCTGCGCTCCGGGCATTGGGGAAGAGGGCGAGCAGCGGCTTCTTCACCTCGCGACGCAGTGCGTTTCTCAGGTAGGTGTCCTCATCGTTGGTGGAGTCGAGCGACCAGGTGAGCCCCTGGGTGCGGGCATACAAGGCAAGGTCGCTGTGGCTCACCTCGAGCACCGGCCTGAGCACCGTCACGCCCTCGAGGTCCCGCCTCCGCCTGATGGAGGCAAGGGATGCGATGCTCGAAGCCTGGGCAACGCGCATCAACAGGGTCTCCAGCTGGTCGTCACTGTTGTGCGCGGTCAGGAGATAGGGGATCGAGCGCTCCCGGCAGGTGCGGCCCAAGATGTCGTATCGCAGCTGGCGTGCCGCCTCCTCGACACCCCGCCCACGTTCCTTGAGCGCACGCTCAACACTCCCGTGCCCGAGGTCAAGGAGTGTGAACGAGACGCCCAGGAGGCGGCAGTTGTGTTCATTGAGTTCAATCTCCCCGGAAAGCTCCTCACTGCTGCGCAGGTGGTGGTTCACATAGAGGGCGTGGACGCGTTCGGCTCCGACCAGGGTAGAGACAGCGTGCAGGAGGGCCAGGGAATCACTGCCACCCGAGAAGGCGACCGCCATCTCCTGATTGCGATCGATCCCCTCCTCATCGAAGAATCGCTCAAGGATACGGAGGACTTGTTCGACGATTGTAGACACTGGCCACCTCCTCAAAGCTTGCCCCCTCGACCAAGGAGACGAGCGCCTTGCTCGCCAAGGCGATGCCATCCCAGATCGCCTCGTCATCGATGGGCCCCAATACGTGGTCGATGACACGCCCCCCATCCGATGGACGCCCGATGCCGATATAGATCCGGATGAACTGTCCATCACCGTGTGCCTCTATCAGGGACATGAGACCGCGGTGCCCCGCCGATGAACCACCACGCCTGAGGCGGATCGTCCCGGCAGGCAGGTCCATCTGGTCACAGAGGACCACCAGCGAGGAGTATTCAAAGTACTTGAGGACCTCACCGCTCCTGTTCATATAGGTCAAGGGATGGACCAGGCGCGCCCGCCCATCGACCACCGCTTGGCGATAGAGACGAAAACAGCGTTTTTTCAACCGAAGCTGAAAAAACGCTGCACACGACTCCAAGGCAAGGGTGCCGACGTTGTGACGGGTACGCTCATACTTGGTACCTGGATTACCCAGGCCAAGGACAAGCATCATCACTTACTCCTCTGCTTCCTCTACTTCGGCAGTCTCTTCCACTTCCTCGGTCTCCTCCTCCTCTACCTCAATACGGACCGTCTTGACGGTAGCGATGGTCTTGGCGTGGTCGTCGATCAGCTTGACGCCGTCGGGCATGACCACCTCAGAGAGGGCTACGGAGTGGTTGATCCCAAGGTTGGAGACATCCACCTGCAGGGTCTCGGGAAGATCCTTGGGCAGACACTCGATCTCGGTCTCATAGAGGATCTGCTCAAGCACGCCACCCTCACGGGTTCCGACCGGATTTCCGACCAGCGTGATGGAAACCATCGTCCTGAGCACCTGGCCACGGGTGACCTCATAAAAATCCACGTGCTTGATCGTCCCACGGATCAGGTCCTCCTGGTAGGTCTTCATCAAACACTCATGGTCCTTCTTTCCAACTTTGATCTTCAACAGGGCCGTCTCGGAGAAGTAGCGCATCTTATAGGTGAACTCATGGGCATCGAGGCTGATGTGCATATGCTCACTCTTTCCATAGATGACTGCCGGGATCCGGCCACTGCGCAGGAGCCTGCGTGATCCGGCGCTGCCGAAATCACTGGTTCGCTCTACTGCTGTCAAACTGCGTTTGTCGCTCATTGTGAACTCCTTGTACTCTCATTGGTGCATTCATGCCCAATTACCATAACGTTGGGGTATCCATATACCACTAGGGGCTGAGTATAGAGTGTTTGGCCGCTGGTGCACAAGTACCCCACATGCAAAAGGGCAACCCACATCCATGGATTGCCCTACTGGGAAGGAGGGATTCGAACCCCCGATGCCGGCACCAAAAACCAGAGCCTTAACCACTTGGCGACTTCCCAACAACGGGTATGAGGCTACCGGAAAAGGGGAGATTTGTCCAGCGTTGGCACCCTACTGTTCGCTCTCCTGATCCTCCTCATCGACATTGGCGGCGTACGCCTCCATGACCACCTGTTGCAAGTGATCCCTGAACTCACTGCTGATCGGGTGGGCGACATCCTTGAACTCACCGTTGGCGAGCTGACGGCTCGGCATCGCTATGAAGTCCCCTTCACGCCCTTCAATCACCTTGATGTTATGCACCACGAACTGGTTGTCGAACGTCACGGTCACATAAGCCTTCAATTTACCAGCTTGATTGACTCTCCGCACACGCACTTCTGAGATGTCCACACTATCCTCCAATCCACACCATCGGTCCGATTATAACAAGCGGCTCTGCCAACACACAACGCGGTCCCCCACGTGGTCTTGTACGCTCTTTTCTGCCTCTCTGATGCAGGAATCATCCTCACTGACGATGTACCAACACGCCCCGCTCCCACTGATCGTCGCATACCCCTCCAACCCATCACCCAACGCGTTGAGTCGCTGGTAGAGCGGCAACTCGGCAACAGTGGGGTAGAAGTCATTATACAATGAATCTACCCACATGGGACAGCTTTTGTTATAGATATCGACGAGTCTCACCGGATCGATGAACCGAGGCGTCTCATGCGCCCTCAACCGGTCAAGATGGGCATAGGCCTCGGCAGTGGAAACAGCAAAGTCCCGGGGCATGACGAGCAGCACCCCAAGGGGGCGCGAGGCTATCGGGGTGACCCGCTCCCCCCGCCCTTCAACAATTGCCGCATTACCGCCGAAGAGGAAGAACGGTACATCGCTGCCAACACGGGTGGCGATCTGATGGAGGCGGTCCTCAGGCAGCGGCTTGATGGTGTTCAGCAGCGAAAGGAGGGATGCGGCATCACTCGAACCCCCGCCAAGGCCAGACTGCACCGGTATGTTCTTCTCTATGGAGACGGTGAGCCTGCCGTCCCACCCGCTCGCCTCATGCCAGAGCCGGGCTGCCCGGCTCATCGTGTCGGTCCCCGGCTCACACACCCCCCCAAGCCCCTCAACGACCACGGAGAAGGGCCCCTCCTCGATATCAACCGTAATGACATCGGCGAGTTCAAGGCGGGCAAAGAGGGATTGTAGATGGTGATACCCATCGCTGCGAAGCGGGCCGACAGCGAGGTGGAGATTTATTTTGGCATGCGCTTGGGCTGTCATATTCATCGCTAACAGCGTATCAAAGCCTGATGTAGTTGTCCAGCGAAACTCGTTCAAGACGGCATATGGCTGTTGGCTCTTTTACGGTATCCCACAAAAATTGCCGATAAATTGCTCTATTGCCTGTATTATTCACCAAATACCTAATGATGTGAGCTTTTCCTCTGCCTGGGCAGCCCACCCTCGATTGGCCAACGGGCTTGCCGGACTGGGGTGGAGTACATCAGCGATGACCACCTCGCCGATCCGTGGGGCGACGTTGAGCAGCTTCTGGTAGGCGTATTTGCCGACACCAATGACGTACGTCGGCTCCAACAGTGCGATGACATCGACAAGGTACCCGTCACACACCGCCTCCAGGGCGAGGCGCTCCACCTTCACCAGCTTGTCCGGTGTGATGTTCTTGCCTGTGGGCCCCCGGTCGACGAAGACGAGGGGGCAGTAGTTGATGATGGCCATCTCCCCCTTCATCGCCCCACTCTCCTTATAGTGCTCCTCCATCAAGCCCCAGAGGCGTTTGCCGCTGACTTCACTGCGGGTGGTGGCAAGGCCGGTAATCGGGCGCTTGGGGTGTTCGATCACCGGACGCCCGATTTCCTCCTCGATTCCCAAGAACTCCCGTACGGCGGTCACCTCCCCGAACGGT
>CALFMX010000199.1 GCA_937902565.1 uncultured Spirochaetales bacterium | reverse complement strand
GCGACCAGCAGCATCTTCTACTCGTTGGTCATGGGCAACTACCCGATGGCCAGTGGAGCGCTCGGGGTGACCGAGATGCCGCTCAACGACCAGCTCTTCTTGATCCAGTCCAAGACGATCAAGCGGCTGGCAAGCCTGGGACCGTGTGTGATCGTTGGCAGATGCGCTGACTACATCCTGCGCGAACAGGCGAATGTGACCAATATCTTCATCCATGCAAAGCTGGCAGATCGGGTCAAGCGTGCCACCGAGGTGTATGAGATCGCCGCAGGCAAGGCGGAGGATGTCTGTCTCAAGACCGACAAGCAACGGGCGAACTTCTACAACTACTACAGCGACCGCAAGTGGGGGATGTGCCGTACCTACGACCTGAGCCTGGATAGCGGGATGCTCGGCATCGAAGGGTGTGCTGAACTCATCATGCAGTTCGATCGGCTGTCGACGGCCCACACCGGTCAGCCGATCTGATGGTCCGAGATCTCCTCGACCACCTGGAGTGGTACGTTGGCCTCGACCCGAAGATGGGGTCCCTGATCGACTTCCTCGACCGGGGAGAGGTCTACGAGCAGAAGGCGGGCTCCTATGAGAGCGGGGCCCTCCGCTACCAGATCATCGAGTATACAAGCGATGAGAGAGGGGTGGAGACCACCGCAGAGGGACCACAGATCCAGATAATCCTGGAGGGTGAGGAGTTGTTCAGCATCCGGGACAGTGGGGAGACGGTCCTGGTGAGCACCAACACCGAGGGGATGTTCATCCACCTCGCCGGTGGTGAGCACGTCCGCCTCCAGATGGGCAGCGCAGGCCCCAGGGCGGTGAAGAAGGTAATCTTCTTCCTCTAGCGTGATATGCATACAAAAGCGAGAAGGGAGTGCATGTGCACTCCCTTCAGTCATGATGTATGCTTTTCGGTCAGTTATTCATCGATTCCGAGCAGCTCGATGTCAAAGATCAGGAGGGAGTTGGGGAGGATGACATCACTGCCGCTCTCACCGTAGCCGAGGTCGGGGTGGACCCAGGCGCGCACGACCGAGCCGACGTTCATGTTCAGCACGGCCTCCTGGAAGCCGCTGGTGAGCATGTACATGGGAAAGTGTGCACTCTCTCCATAGTCATAGGAGCTGTCGATGACGGTGCCGTCTACGAGCTGCAGCTGGTAGTTGACCTCAACGGTATCCTCGACCGTCGGCTTGGGGCCATCGGCGGGGGTGAGGACCTGGTACTGCAGGCCACTGGCGGTGACGATGACGTCGTCGTTGGAGGCGTTCTGTGCAAGGAACGCCTCGGCTGTCTGAAGGTTGCTTGCGGCGATCTCGGCAATCCACTCCTCGTACTGCGCCTCCATCACCTGCTGGTACTCGAGGAAGGCGATCTGCATGTCAAACTCGCTCATCAGCAACGGGTTGTCACTGGCAAAGTCCAGTGCACCCTGGGCGTAGAGATCCCCATCGACCGAGAGGCCCTGGCCGGTGAGGTTGATAGCAAGCAGGTAGCCGTAGGTATAGCTGAATGCTTCGGTGAGGTCGGTCGGCTCGGGAAGGGCCCTCACTTCGTCGATCGAGGCATAGCCCTCGCCGGAGTGGTCGTTTGCAAGGCCGGCATCCCAGATCTCCTCCTGGTAGCGGCTGACGATATCGTAGAGCTCCTCGATGGAGAAGAAGCCCCGCTGGACCTCGCTTTCGGCATCGATGTGTCCATCGAGCGCCCCCTTGGTGTAGTACCCGGCATCGAAGAAGAGGCCCTGGCTGGCAAAGGATTGGATCAGGAGATAGCCGTAGGTGTAGCTGAAGCGCTCTTCAAGGCTCTGAAGCGGGCTGGCGCTCTCAATGTCGATGGCAAGGCTCGTTGCGCCGGTTGCCACCAGGGGATTGATCCACCGAATCTCTGTGGCATTGTGGCCGGCAAGCACCACTTCAAGGTAGTCTCCCTTAACGATGGAGGCCACCGGCCAGTTGGAGGTGGTGTACATGCTGGCGCTGAAGCTGACTTCGTTGCCCTGCGTGTCCTTGGCTACGAAGGTTGTCTCACCGTATTGGTCAAAGGCAGCGACCACCCGGACGGTCAGGGCATCGGGATTGGACTCCTTCATGCCGTAGGCCATGATCGGGGAGAGAACTGCCAAGAGGAGCAGTATCGCAGTGACAATCAGTTTATTGGTTGTTTTCATATCTCGTCCTTTAAAGTAGAGTCGTTGTTGGATACAACATTCTACTACTGTACGGACTCTTTTGCCAAACGTCAATGTATGAAGGGTATCTCCACACTTCTTCAGATTGCACCCCCTGTGTTCCGTGTGGTAGGCTACTTCGAGAGGAGCATCCGATGCAGACAATCATACAGACCACCCCCACTGTACGAGATAATGAGTTGCTCGCCCGGTGCGCAGCAATCGCCCGGGCAGCAGCTGAGGGGGGCAACCACCCCTTTGGGGCCCTGCTCGCCGACAGGGCAGGGGAGGTCCTCCTTACCCAGGGGAACAAGTTCAGCGACGGGGGTTCGGTGATGCACGCCGAGACGCTGCTGGTCTTTGAGGCGGTGAGGCGCTATACGCCCTCCTTCCTCTCCTCGTGTACCCTCTACACCAGCGTCGAACCGTGTGCGATGTGCAGCGGGGCGATCTACTGGAGCGGGATCGGGCGCCTGGTCTATGGGCTGAGCGAACGCGACCTCCTCTCCATGACCGGCAACAACGAGGAGAATCCGACCCTCGACCTGCCAAGCGCAACACTCTTCTCCTACGGACAGCGGGCGATTGCGGTGGCCGGGCCAACCGATGATGAGGACCTCCGCCGTCTCATCGCGTTCGACCATCAGGGATTTTGGGAGAAGCGATGATCATAACACCCTATCTGCTGCGCCATGAGAACATCGCCCACATCGAAGGCGGCAACCTCTATATCGGCGATCGCCGGGCCTATCCATTCAAAGAGGAGTTTGTCCGCTGCTCGACCATCGAGGAGGTGGCCCTCGCTTTGCAACAGATGGTGACACAGGGTGGGGGACCGCTGGAGGTGGCCTTGGCCGCGATGCGTCTGGTGAGAATCCAGATCAGGGAGGGGCGGGCGCTGCCGGCGCTCTCGACCTTCCGCTCTGCAGCAGAGACGCTCAGTACAGCACGCCCGACCAACACGACGATGAAGCGCACCCTCTCCCGCCTCCTGGCCCCCTACCGCACCCTTGATGATGCGATGGATCTCATCGAGGAGGATGTGGCGGCACTCCTTGATGAGTGGGATGCCATCTACCACCAGATGGGGAGGAGCGGCAGTACCCTGCTCTCTGATGGCAGCCGCGTGCTCACCACCTGCTTTGGCGAGCACACCCTCCTCTACACCCTCGCCTACGCCCGGGAGGCGGGCAAGGCGGTCACCCTCTATGTAAACGAGACGCGCCCCTACCTGCAGGGCAGCCGCCTTACCGCCCCCAGCGCCCACGAGATGGGCATCGAGGTCACCATCATCGGTGATGGCATGGGCGCCAACCTGATGCGGGAGGGCATGATAGACATGTATATGAGTGCCTGTGATGTCCTCTGCATGGATGGCACGGTGGTCAACAAGGTAGGCACGCGCTCCAATGCTATCGCCGCCTGCTACCACAATCTTCCGTACTACGCCTATGCCATCTCCCCGGACCCATCGAAAGATGACAGCAGCGCTCTGGTGATGGAGGAGCGGGATCCACAAGAGATGAAGGAGTGCCTGGGACAGGCGACGACCATTGACGGGGTGGGGGCGTACTACCCGGCCTTCGACATCATCGAAGCGGATCTGGTGACTGGACTGGTCACCCCCAAGGGGATCTTGAAACCGGCTGAGATCAAGGAGCACTTTGCATGAAAGCCATTATCGGGGGAACTGGGTTTGACCGGATGGAGGGACTCGCCCTCACCAGGGGCGTTGTGGAGAACCGCTATGGGGAGAGCGAGCTCTTTGTGGGGGAGGGCCTCGTCTTCCTGCCTCGCCACACCTCGGCCCACAGCGTGGCCCCCCACATGATCAACCACCGGGCCAACATCCAGGCGCTTGCGGACCTGGGGGTGGATGAGGTGGTTGCCATCTATGCGGTGGGTTCGATCACCGACCGCCTGAGGCCGGGGGAGGTGGGCATCGTCTCCGACTACGTGGACTTCACCGGACGGGTACACACCTTCTTCGATGAGGGGGAGGTGGTGCATACCAACAGTGATGAGCCGTTCAGCTCTTCACTTGCCGCACGCGCCAGGGGAGAGATGGCCGACCTGGTCGACAACCTGGTCTATGTGACGACCAACGGGCCCCGCCTCGAGACGAAGGCGGAGATTGCCTTCTTTGCCCGCCAGGGCTTTGATGTGGTGGGCATGACCTTGGCCGGCGAGGCGGCGCTGCTTGCTGAGCGCACGATAGCAACCCTCGCCCTTGCCTACTCGATCAACTGGGCTGCGGGGGTAGGTGAGGGGAGCATCTCCTTCATTTCCGATGAAGAGATAGAGACCCTGAAGGGAGAGATCATCCGCCTCAGTCGCACGATTCTCTCAGTCTGACCGGTTTTTGAAAGAGGATTGCCACGATCGCTGCCTGGGTGCCCGGCTACATCACGTACATAAAAAGAGGCTGGATCGCTCCAGCCCCGGTTGTTCTTTTGTACCTCAATGCTCGTAGCGGATCTTCTGCCACCGGGTGTTGTAGAGGTCGAGGTCGGCCCCCAGGTCGCTGATGTTGTCGCTGTTGACCAGGTCCTCGCTGGTGAAGAAGAAGCTCTCATTCTCCATGAACGGCTTTGCCCCGGTATTGGTGGTCGGGGGGAAGCTGAAGTCATCGAGGAAGATGGCGTAGTTCTCCGGCTCATGGATGAAGTTGATGAATTGGTGGGCCGCCTCGATGTTCCTCGCCCCCTTGGGGATGACCATGTTGTCGATGTACATCATCCCACCCTCCTCGGGGATGAAGAAGTCGATGGTCGACCAACTCTCCTCACTCAGCTCGGCGAAGACGTTCTCCGGATAGGAGTGGACGACGAAGAACTCATTGCGGCTGAATGCCTTGCCGAAGGATTCGGAGTCGAACTTGACGATGTTGGGCTTCCACGTGGTGATGATCAGCTCCATCGCCTCATCAAGTTCGGCTGGGTCCTTGGTGTTGCCGCTGTAGCCGAGGTGCTTGAGCGCAGCTCCCATGACCTCCCTCATATCGTCGAGCAGGCTCATCCTGCCGGCCATCCGCTCATCGGCGAAGATGTTCCACGATCGCTCATAGTCCTCCGGCACCCGGGCGGTGTTCACGGCGATGCCGCTCGAGCCCATGAAGTACGGCACCGAGTAGGTGAAGGTGGGGTCGTACTCCGCCTTCTCCGCCACCATCGGGTCGATGTAGGAGAGATTGGGGATCTTGGAGTGGTCGATCTCCTCGAGCAGACCCTTGGTAATCATGATGGAGGTGTAGTCGCTTGAGGGGAAGATGATGTCGTAGCCGTGGTTGCCACCGGCCATGATCTTGGCGAACATCTCCTCGTTCGAGGCGAAGTGGTCGATGACGATCTCGATGCCCGTCTCTTCCTTGAACTTTGCCACGATCTCATCGGGCGTATAGTAAGTCCAGTTGTACAAGTGGAGCTTGCCATCCGAACGCTTAGACTTCGAACATCCAGAGCCGGTGAGGATCAGGACGAGTACCAACAGAACACCCAATACCAGGGAACCATGCTTTTTCATATAGCACCTCCAATATCAGCTGCTAGCGGCCACTACCTTCAAGAACCGTCTGAAGGAGAACGCAATTAACATCGTACCGAGAATCATGACAAACGAGAGGGCGTTGATCACCGGGCTTACCCCGTAGCGGATCATGGAATAGACGTAGAGGGGCAGGGTGCCCGAACCGGGCCCCGAGACGAAGAATGTGATGACGAAGTCCTCGAGGCTCATGGTGATGCACATCAAGAAGCCCGAGAGCACCGCCGGGATAATCGAGGGGATGATGACGCGTGTCAGCGTCTGCCGCTCATTTGCCCCCAGATCGCGCGCCGCCTCCACGGTGGAGTAGTCGAACTCATCGAGGCGTGCGGTGACGAGCATGAAGACGAAGGGGAGGTTGAAGGTCGTGTGGGCCACGTAGATGGTGAACATCCCCAGCCTGATCTTCACCGCACTGAAGAAGATCAGCATCGAGATACCGATGATGACCTCGGGCAGCACCATCGGCAGGTAGCTGACCGTGGTGATATAGCTCTTGCCCTTGAAACGGTACCACTTGATGCCGACTGCCGCCAGCGATCCGAGGACCACGGCGGTGGCTGAGCTGGAGAGGGCGATGATGAGGCTGTTCCTGAAGGCGGTCCAGAGCGAGGGGCTGTCGAAGATCAGCTTCTTGTACCAGATCAGGCTCGCCCCTTCCCACTGCATCCCCTTGGAGCTGTTGAGGGAGAAGAAGGTGACCACAAAGAGGGGGATGAAGAGGAAGATGATCGTGAAGAGGAGGATGGTCGAGCTGAAGGAGGGGCCTTTTTTCTTGTGGATGTACGTGCTCATCTCGCCCCCTTCGAGGCGGCACGGTGGTGCGCCTTGACTGTCGACTCGAGGGCCTGCGGGGTCCGCTTCGGCCCGTCCTTCTTCATCTGCTCCTCCCGCTTGCCGGTGTAGAGCATCCAGAAGACGCCGATGAGGCTGACGAGGGTGAGGATCATCGAGAAGGCGCTGGCCAGCGGCCAGTTGCGGGTCTTCGAGACCTGGTCGACGATGATGTTGCCGATCATCGTCGAGTCCTTGCCTCCGACGAGTAGCGGCACGGTGTAGGCGCCGAAGATCGGGATGAAGGTGAAGATGAAGGCGGTGGAGACGCCGCTCTTGATGTTGGGCAACATCACCTTGCGCAGCGAGGTGAACTTGTCCGCCCCCAAATCGCGTGCTGCATCGAGGAGGGAGAAGTCGAACTTGTCGATGGTGGTGAAGAGCGGGAGGATGGCGAAGGGGAGGTACATGTAGACGAGCACCAAGATCACCGCCCCGTTGTTGTAGATGAGCTTGAGCCCCTCGTCGATGAGCCCGATCTTGATGAGGATCGAGTTGATCAGCCCTTCGGTGGAGAGGATGAAGATCCAGGCGTAGATGCGGATCAGCGAGTTGGTCCAGAAGGGGATGATGATGAGGAAGAGGAGGAGCGTCTGGTGCTTGGAGCGTGCCATCGCATAGGCACAGGGCAGGGCGATGAGGAGGCAGAGGACGGTGGCGGTCACGCTGATCCAGATGGTCCGCACAAGGACCATGGCGAAGCTGGGGTTGACCATCTCCCGGTAGGCGTTGAGCGTCAGGGTGAACTCGACACCGCCGTAGAGGCCGCGCTTCATGAAGCTGTAGAGGATGATGATCGCAAGCGGCACAGTGAAGAAGAGGGTGAACCACCCTCCCATCGGCCACCCGTAGAGGCTGCCCAAAAGCTGCTCACGGGTGCGTGGATTGAGCGGCCGTTTCATTGTGACGAATCCTTGACGAGGTAGCCGTCGTCGGCATGCCAGCTGACGTACACCTCATCGAGCCACTCGATATCGGGTCCATCATCGAGGAAGACGGTGTGCTGCTTGTAGACCTTGACCAGGGTTTCGTTCACACCGTCGAGCTTGACGTAGAACTTTGACTGGAAGCCGCTGTACACCGGCTCCTCCACAATACCCTTGAGGATATTCACCTCGGCTTTGGTGGTCCGTGGGGGGGCGAGGGTGATGCGCACCTTCTCGGGGCGGACGGTGAAGTCCATCGTCGAGCCGATGGGCTGGGGGTCGTAGTCGGTGACCTGGATCACGGCGCCGAGGGCCGGCACGTCGACCTTCATCAAATACTCCTCCTCGTAGGGCTCGCAGGAGAGGACGGTGCACTCGAAGATGTTCGCCTCCCCGATGAACTGGGCGACAAAGCGGGTAGCCGGAGCCTCATAGATCTCATAGGGGGTACCGATCTGGAGGACCTTGCCCTTGTTCATGACCGCGATGCGGTCACTGACCGAGAGCGCCTCGCTCTGGTCGTGGGTGACGTAGATGAAGGTGATGCCGACCTGGTCGTGGATGTGGTCGAGCTCGATGAGCAGGTTCTGCCTGAGCTTGGCATCGAGGGCCGAGAGCGGCTCGTCGAGGAGCAGCACGCTCGGCTCGTTGATCAGGGCACGTGCGATGGCGACGCGCTGCTTCTGTCCGCCACTGAGCATGGAGGGCTTCTTGTAGAGGTGCTCCTCGAGCTGGACGAGGCGGATGTACTCCTTGACCTTTGCGTCGATGGTCTTGTTGTCCACGCGCTTGAGGCGGAGGGCAAAGGCTACATTCTCATAGACGGTGAGGTGGGGAAAGAGGGCGTAGGTCTGGAAGATCGTGTTGGACTGGCGCTTCTCCGGTGGGAGGGAGAGCACATCCTTATTGTCAAACGCCACACGTCCCGAATCGGGATAATCAAACCCGGCAATAATGCGCAACAGGGTGGTCTTGCCACAACCAGACGGTCCCAAGAGGGAGAAAAACTCGCCTTTTTCAATGGTTACACTCACATCATCGAGTGCCTTGAAATCGCCATAGGAGCGGGTGACCCGTTCAACAGTAACTTCAACACCTTTCAATCTTTTCCATTCCCTCCCTTCGTTTCAGGCATAAAACTTTCAGCGTATGAAACCTTAACGACCACTTCGGAATATCGAGTATTTAAAACACTATGTCAAGCAGTCTAACTAATTCAGTGGACTTTTTGAAGAGCTGGGGGGTATCGTTTGTGTATTTGTCAGAGGAGGGGAGACTGTAATCTCAAAGCATTAGGGCATCCAGTAAAAAAGCTACACCGGAGTGTAGCTTGTGTACGCCAAGTAGGAATCGAACCTACGACCTACTGCTTAGAAGGCAGTTGCTCTATCCGACTGAGCTATTGGCGCAATTCTAAAACGTGGAAACCTTAGCGTACTTTGATGAAAAGGTAAAGAGATTGGAAGAAATCGAGGATGTCAAAAAATATGTCGTGAGCCATATGATTGCGT
>CALFMX010000198.1 GCA_937902565.1 uncultured Spirochaetales bacterium | reverse complement strand
GCCCCGCAACGACCTGGGCAAGATCATGAAGCGGGCCCTGCATGGCTGACCGCGACGCCCTCACTGCCCGCGCCCTGATCGCCTCCCTCGAGGGGCATGCCGGCAGACCGAGGGTCAAGCCCCCCTTCCCGTCGAAGCGGGGATACCGGGGCAAGCCGACGACGATCAACAACCTCGAGACGTGGTGCAACGTACCCCTCATCATCGGGATGGGGAGTGCCTGGTTCTCCCGGATCGGCACACCGCTGAGCCCGGGGACCAAGGTCTTCTCCCTGGTGGGGAAGAGCCGTCATACTGGTTTGGTCGAACTCCCCTTGGGGGAACGGATCACCACCCTCGTCTATGAGGCGGGCGGGGGATCGGCGAATGTAGAGAAGAAAATCAAGGCGGTGCAGAGCGGCGGGCCGAGCGGTGGCTGTATCCCGGCCCACCTCTTTGATGCAACCATCGACTACGAGAACCTCGCCGAGATCGGTGCGATCATGGGGTCGGGCGGGATGGTCGTCATGGACAGCGACAACTGCATGGTCGACTCGGCGCGCTACTTTTTGCAGTTCACCACATCTGAGTCCTGTGGCAAGTGCACCCCCTGCCGGGAGGGGCTTTCCCAGGCCCTCGCGATCCTCGATCGCATCTGTGAGGGGGAGGGCAGGGCCGGTGACATCGCCCTGCTCGATGAGCTGAGCCGCCACATCAGCGACACCGCCCTCTGCGGTCTCGGCCAGAGTGCGATGAATCCGGTGGCGACGACGATCAGGTACTTTGCCCAGGAGTATGAGAGCCACATCAAGCGTGGCCGCTGTGAGGCGGGGACGTGTGAGACGCTGGTAGCCGAGCTCTGCTCAAACTCCTGCCCGCTTGCGATGCGCATCCCGGCCTACATCACCCTGCTGAGGGAGAACCGGCTGGTGGAGGCGTTCACCTCGACACTCGAGGACAACCCCCTGCCCGGTACGCTCGGTCGTATCTGTCACTTCCACTGCCAGATGCGCTGCCGGAGAGAGGAGATCGACAGCGCCGTCCACCAGGGGGAGCTCCACCGCTATATCGCCGATACCCTCTACAAGATGGGTCAGGAGCAGGAGGTCTACCAACATATGGTGGCCGCCAAGCACCCTGCGACGGGCAAGCGGATCGCCATCGTCGGGGCGGGGCCTGCCGGCCTGAGCGCCGCCTTCTATCTGGTGCGCCTCGGCCATGAGGTGACCGTCTACGATGGGCACAGCAAGGGGGGTGGGGTCCTGCGCTACGGCATCCCGGCCTACCGCCTCCCGCGGGAGGTGCTGGACAAGGAGCTGGAGCTCTTTGACCTCTTGGGGGTGACCTTCGCCTACAACACCGTCTTGGGCAGGGATATCTTTGTCAAGGACCTGAGCAAGGCCAACGATGCGGTGATCCTTGCCCTCGGTTCCTACCACCATACAGAGTTGGTGCTTCCCAATGCAGAGGGGGAGGGGGTCATCCAGGGCACCGAGGTCCTGCGACGCCTCGCCGAGGGGGAGGAGCTCGGTGTCGGAGAGCGGGTGGTGATCATCGGCGGCGGGAACGTGGCCATCGATGTGGCGCGCTCGCTCTGGCGCCTCGAGCGCACGGTCACGATCGCCTACCGGCGCGGTCGTGCGGAGATGCCAGCAAACCGCAGCGAGGTCGAGGAGCTCTTTGGAGAAGGGATCAATGTCGTCTTTGACGTCGCCCCAAAGGAGGTGGTGCGAAACGAGAGGAAGGCGGTCACCGCTCTGATGGTCAGCGAGCTGGAGCAGGGTGCCTTCGACGTCAGTGGACGGAGGCGACGAACCCCTACCGGACGTGACGCTGCCATTGAGTGCGACACCATCATCATCGCCATCGGGGAGCGGGTCGACAGCGCCCTCATCGAGGCGGAGGGGCTCGCTGTCAATGGTGCAGGGCACCTGAGTGTGGAGCCATACACCTACCGGACCGCCACCGAGGGGGTCTGGGCGGTCGGGGATGTGATCACCGGGCCGTCGACTGCTGCCGAGGCGATGGGCCATGGCAAGGAGGCCGCCCACCTGGTCGACTGCGCCTTGATGGGGGAGATGCGGTTCCACACCCTCTTCACCGACTTTGATTATGGCCGGGAGGTCTGGGATACCGCCCATGAGGGGAGGCAGATCACAGCTGGCCAGCTCACCGTACAGGAGCGGCATAACTCCTTTCGTGAGGTCAACCTGGGGTATAGCGGGCGACAGGCACGCATGGAAGCGGGACGTTGCCTGAGGTGCGATGTGAGCCTGGATGGGGAGGTGAGCAATGGATGAGAAGATGATCAACATGACAATTGACGGCCAGATGGTGGAAGTCCCGCGGGGAACGAAGATCCTCGATGCGTGCAAGCGTGTGGGCATAACAGTCCCCACCCTCTGCTACCTGGCCGACATCTCCTCCTATGGGTCGTGTGGCGTGTGTGTGGTGGAGGTCGAGAACTCCCGGCGCCTGGTGCGTTCCTGTATGCATACCGTCACCGAGGCGATGGTGGTCAACACCCATACCCCGCGCGTCCTCCACGCACGCAGGGTCAATATGGAGCTGCTCTTGGCCAACCATCCGCTCCTCTGCACCAGTTGTGAGCGAAACCTCAGCTGTGAGTTGCAGAGCCTGGCCCACAGGCTCGGGGTTCGTGAGAGCCGCTTTCCCCGGACCCGGGCACAATGTGAGGAGGTTGACCGCTCCTCTCCCTCGCTCATCCGCGATCCCAACGCCTGCATCCTCTGCAATCGCTGTGTCGAGGTGTGTGAATCGGTACAGACCGTCAGTGCCATCGCCATGATCGGTCGGGGCCTGAACACCAAGGTGGGTACCTTCAACGATGGAGGGCTGGCTGCCTCACCGTGTACCAACTGCGGCCAGTGTGCCCTCGTCTGCCCCACCGGTGCCATCGTCGAGAAAAGCTGCGAGGATGAGGTCTTCGCCGCCCTCGCCGATCCATCCCTGACCGTGCTGGTGCAGACCGCCCCGGCGATCAGGGTGGGCCTCGGTGAGGCGATGGGCCTTGGAGAGGGGGCGCTGGTGACCGAACAGATGGTCAGCGCCCTCAGGCGCTTGGGCTTCGACCGGGTCTTCGACACCCAGTTTACCGCTGACCTGACGATCATGGAGGAGGCCCATGAGCTCATCCACCGCCTGACGAACAATGCACCGCTGCCGATGATCACCAGCTGCAGTCCGGGGTGGATCAAGTTCATCGAGACCTTCTACCCCGACCAGGTCGACCACCTCTCCTCGTGTAAGAGTCCCCAGCAGATGTTCGGTGCGGTGGCCAAGACCTACTGGGCCAAGCGTGCCGGCATCGATCCCCGTACTATTCGTGTCGTCTCCATCATGCCGTGCACGGCCAAGAAGTATGAGGCAGGGCGTAGCGAGATGGACGGGGCGTACACGTGGTGGAAGGAGGGGATGGGCCTGGGAGAGGGCGAGCGCTTCGCCGATGTGGACTGGGTGCTCACCACCCGTGAGCTTGCCCGCATGCTCGCTCGAATCGGCCTCGATTTTGCAACGCTTGAGGGCAGCCAGTTCGATGACCCGCTCGGCTCATCAACCGGTGGGGCTGTGATCTTCGCCACCAGTGGCGGGGGGATGGAAGCTGCGCTTCGTACCGCTGTCGAGGCGCTCACCGGCACTGTGCTGGAGAACGTTGAGTTCAGCGACCTGCGTGAACGCAAGGGGATACGGGAGGCGGCGTTGACGATCGGGGAGAGCACGGTGCGTGTTGCCGTGGCCAATACGCTGGGCAACGCCCGCATCCTCCTCGACCAGATTAAGGCGGGCAAGAGCCCCTACACCTTCATCGAGGTGATGACCTGCCCTGACGGCTGTATCGGAGGGGGAGGCCAGCCCATCCCCTCGACAGCCGAGATCCGGGCCAAACGCATCGCCTCGATCTGGGAGGAGGACCGTAATAAACCGATCAGGAAGAGCCACGAGAACCCCTCGGTCACGGAGCTCTACGAGACCTTCCTCACCGCCCCGCTCTCGCCTGTCAGCCACGCGCTGCTCCACACCTCCTATACCAAGGGGGACGCGTACCGGTACGGTCAGATCAACGACTTGGCGTAGCAGCGCCGTCTCTTGTGCTGTTCGGTCTCGAAGCCCGCCCAGAGCGTCTGTACGTTGGTATTGTTCTCCAGCTCGGGGCCGGTTTCGGCGTACTTGACGCCGTTTGCGATGGCTCGTTTGATCCCCTCGTTCATGATGACCGCCGCCACCCCCCGGCCAAAGTACTCGGGCTTGACGGCGATGAGGTACATATCCAGCACCTCATGGTGGCGGAACGCCTTGAGGATGCCGATGAGGCCGCGGGGGAAGAGACGACCGCCCGATGCCTTGATCGCGGGGGAGAAGGAGGGGGACATGACGCCGAACCCGATGACCGCATCCTCCTTGTCGACGATGACGTAGAGGTAATCCAGGGTCACCAAGCTGAAGAACTGACGGATCGAGACATCGATCTGCTTATCGGTGAGAGGATAGAAGCCGTAGAGGTGGCTGAAGGACTCGTTGTACATATGGAACATCTCCTTGGCGTAGGGGATGATCTCTTTCTTGTTCTTGACGGAGAGGAGGCGGTAGCCATGGCGCTTTTGGGCGATGGTGGCGATCCGTTCGACCCGGCTGTCAATCTCCTTGGGGACGAATACCTTGTACTCGACCCAGTCGATATCCTTGACAAAGCCCAACGCCTCGAGGTGGGCGGCGTAGTAGGGGTGGTTGTAGAGGGTGATGATCATCGAGACCTGGTCGAAGCCCTCGACGAGGAGGCCCTGCTTGTCCATATCGGAGAAGCCGATCGGACCGATGATCCGCTCCATGCCCCGCTCCCGTCCCCACGCGATGACTGCATCGAGGAGGAGGCGGCTGACTTCTATGTCATCGATGACGTCATAGCGGGTGAAGCGCATCTCCTTCATCGCCTTCATGTCGTTGAGCTTATGGTTGATGATCGCTGCAATGCGCCCGACTATCGTGCCATCCTGGTAGGCGAGGAAGGCGGTCGTCTCACAGTGCTCGTAGGCGGGGTTCTTCTTGGGATTGAACATGGACCCTTCGTCGATGTGTATGGCCGGCACGAAGAACGCATTATCCTTGTACAGATCATTGACAAAGGCGTGGAACCGCCTCCAATCCCGCTTGGATTCTACTGTTCGTATGGTAGTCATGACCATTCCCCCTGGTTTCACTCCATCCTGTCAGTGGCAGGGGCGATTGTCAATGGAAACACGCCGGTGGGAACCACCAAAAGAGAACCGCGTGCACCCTTTTTTTGTTGACACCCCACCGGCCACGGGAGATGATGAACCATCACATTACCGTGAACGTCAACAACTGTCAGGAGGTAGTCTATGAAGAGATGTGTGGTGGTGCTCGGTATCCTGATTCTTGCAATCGTATCAGTCGGGGCGGCAGAGCCGGTCAAAGGGATAGGGGTGGGCCTGGACCTGGGATTGCCCCTTCACGTGGGAGCCATTGGCGAATACAACTTCGGCCCCGCGTATGCAGGATTGGACCTCGGGTACGACATGATGTATGAGGCCTTTTGGCTTCGTGTGGAAGGTGGCTACAATGTGGCCAAGCCGTTTGTCAACGCTAACCTGGGCGTTGACCTCTACCTGAGTGTAGGTGGCGCGTTCGACCTATTCATCGGGAAAGAGGATTATTATAGCTCGGGAACGTCCTTTGGCATCGGGTTTCCAATCACCTGGTCCTACACCCTGGAGAAGATTCCGCTGAAGTTCTACGCGAAGGCGGGGCCGGAGCTCTATTTTGGGGGAGGATCCGTCGTGCCAGGACTTGCAGGCTCCATCGGGGGCATGTACGTCTTTGAGATCTGATGCACAGCACGTGCATAGCGTGGCCTTGGGTAGCTCCAGGGCCGCTTTTTTTTGGGTACGCTGACCGAAGGGAGGGGAAGATGGGGCAGGGTCTGCTGAAAAACGCCCATCGCCCAGTGAGCGAGAATCCCTGCTATCCAGGTCCCCCACCATGCCGCTTTGTGGTATACTCTTCTCTATGAGAATCCTTGCCGCCAGTGATATCCACCTCGGAAGACGGCCACGCCATGGAGAGAGTGGCCATGAGAGTTGGCAACGAGTCGTCGACACGGCCATTGAGCTGGCTGTCGACGTGCTGCTGCTCGCCGGTGATGTCATCGAGCATGAGCGGGCCTGGCTCTCCGTCTACGCGCCCCTTCTCGATGGGCTCAAGCGCCTGGCCGGAGCCAATATCCGTACCATCGCCGTGGCCGGCAACCATGACTGGGAGGTCTTTGGCCGTCTGGTGGCCGAAGAGGAGGAGATTACTGTCCTCGGAAGCGGTGGGAAGTGGGAGTCCATCGATTATCGTGGGGTGCGGTTCATCGGGTGGTCCTTTGGGCAGAGCCACCATGACCGCAACCCGTTCGATAGGTTTCCCGATGATATCGTCGGCACCTCGCTCTCGATCGGGGTGCTCCATACCGATGTGGGCGTCTCCGCTTCACGCTATGCGCCGACCCAGATGCGAGACTTTGAACAGAGTGCCGTCCCCTTCTGGGTGCTCGGCCATATCCACAAGGGTGGTCCGGTGGCTGGGAATACAGCCCTCTACTGCGGCTCTCCGATTGCCCTCGACTCCTCTGAACGGGGAGCGCATGGGGTGTGGCTCATCGAGGCGGAGTCAACGATTCGCTGGAAGGAGCCGCTCTTCATCCCCCTCTCTCCCCTGCGGTATGAAGAGGTGGCCTGCGACGTCACCGATCTCGTGGAAGTCGAGGATGTGCGCAGTGCCCTGCGCAGGGAGGTGCGCGCCTACAGTGATGGCCTCGACTTCAGCGGCACCCTCTATGTAACCGTCCGCTTCACCGGCTCGCTTGCCGTGGGCCTCTCCCTCGATACCGTGATGGGAGCGGGGGGAGAGGAGGTCTCCTTTCCAGCCAAGGAGGGCATTGCCTGTACTATCCTGCCTGGATACATCGATGCAACCGGGACGGCCATCGACCTTGCAAGCCTCGCTTCAGGCAGTGGGGCCGATGCCCAGCTCGCCCGCCTCCTCGGTGATGACGCGCTGCTCTTGGAGCTCTATCGCCGCCTTGAGGGTGAGAGTATGAATGTCTCAGCATACAGCAGCCTCGGCGAGGTCCGTCTGGATGATGATGAGGCGCTTCGCGAGGCAAAGCGGGCGGGTCTCTCCCTCCTGGAGGCGATGGCCTCTGAAAAGCAAGGAGGGGTGTGATGAGCAAGCGCTATCGCTTTGAACGGATGGACCTCTTGCGGAGCCCGGGCTTCCCGGCCCCTCCCTTCGGTACCCTTACTGACTTCTCTCCCCAGCTGAATATCCTCTACGGGCCCAATGGCATCGGCAAGAGTACGTTGATCCGGGCGATGCGCGCCCTCCTCTCAAAGAGCGATGGCGGGCGCGCCATCGACGCAGAGGCGACAGTGAAGAGCGGGGATGAGACCTACGCACTCTCCCTGGCACACGGCCATCTCACCCAGCATAACTCGCAGACCGGGGAACCGGTCTCACTTCCTGCCAGGGGGGATGAACTCTCTGACGCATACTTTTTCGGCCTTCATGAGCTGCTCAGTGATATCGGGGACAACCCGCTCTTCATCGAGCGGGTACAGAGCGAGATGCAGGGGGGTATCAACCTCGAGGCGGCCCGCGAGCGAAGCAAAAACAAGGCCATAACAAAATTCCCATCGAGCAACATCACCGAGAGCAAGGAGGAGGCCCTCGCCTTGGAGGAGGTGGAGCGGATCAAGGGGGAGATTGCAAAGAACAGCGACCTGCTCGACCAGATCGCCGCCATAACCGCCCTCCTGGATGAAGAGAGTGAAGTGCGAAGCCGCGAGCTCCTGCTCAAGGGTGCCCTTGCATACCGCGCAAAGAGTGATGAAGCAACCGACCTGAAGCAGCAGATCGATGGGTTCGACCAGCGCCTTGCCTCCTTCAGTGCATCGACTGCCACCGACCTGGAGACACGCCAGGGGCGTTACGACAGGGCCGTGAGTGAAGAGAGAGAGGCACGTGAGGCGGTCGCTGAAGCCCATAGGATTGTGGAAAACGAGCAGCTTCCTGCCCGGTTCCTTGAAAATGCACAGGTAACCGAGGAGATCCAGACCCGCATCGATCGTGTACAGCACGCCCAACGGGCGCACGAGGAGGCGGAGGGGAAGCGACGGGAGGCGGATGCAGCTCTCGCCTCCTGGCAGAGTGAGCTCTCCTGGCTCGTAGGGGAGGCCCCCGACCGGGCAACCCTTGAGTCGATGGTACAGACCCTCTCCTCGCTTGCCCAGCAGTGTGAGCCGCTGCGTATCAGGGTCGCCACCACCGCCCAGATCCACCGGGCCCTCGGTGCTGTCGATGGGAGCGTCGAGGCGCGGCTCAAGGAGATGGAGGGGCAGCGGGGCAGGGCAGAGCGGTTGGTCGCCCTCACCGCACGCCTCAACGAAGCCTCCAGTGCGGGGGAGCACCGGCTGTGGTGGCTGCCTGTCGCCCTCTTTGCCACCTCGGCAATCCTGGCCCTCTTCTGGCGGCCATCTGCCCTCATCGGGGCAGCCCTGGCCACCATCGCCGCCCTCTATGTGAGAAGGGGGAAAGAGAGGCGACTCTCCGATGAGCTCAGACGCGAGATAGCGGAGGTGCGCACCCTCCTCGGTGAGTCCAACCCATCCGGGGATTGGAGCGCCGAGGGCGTGGCACGCCTGCTCGGTACCATCAGCGGTGAGATCGGGCGCCTCACGGAGCAGCGGGCCAAGAATGAGCGCATCGGGCAGGCGGCCGTGGATGCAGAGGAGGCACGCACGCTCTGGAGCGCCTGGCTCGAGGAGTGGAAGGAGGCGAGCGCTTCCCTGCACCTCTTGGAAAACCCCCTTCTCGATGGTGCCCAGTTCTTCAACTTCTCCCAGAGCCTCGTCACCTGGCTTGAACGCAAGGAGACAGCGGCGATGAGGGAAGTAATGATGGCGTTGGAGAAGAGCATTTTTAC
>CALFMX010000197.1 GCA_937902565.1 uncultured Spirochaetales bacterium | reverse complement strand
ATAGATAAAATCTATTGATAAATTTTAAAATCGCCCCGCCCCCTGGTGCGCATAAAAAAGTCACGTCAATTTGTTTTTGTTTTTCCACTCTAACGAAAACAGTACAATTCAAGTAAACTCCCAAAAGTCAATTTTTCAACGAAAAATGACTTCCTTATAAACTAAAAATTATAATGTTTTTGTATTTAATAAACATAGCTTATCTAACATTACTTATCGATTTTTTTTACATCGCTGTAATTGCATATATATTAAATAATAAAACTGTTTATATTGTAGAATATCGACCTATACTGCACGCTAATTTTCGACATTGCCCATTAAAAAGGGCACTCAAACGATAGTCATACTGATATGCTCCGTTGTATACTGCCTGTGATTTGCACGCGACAACCTTGAACACATGTAATAGTTGTCGCCCTGATTTTTGTATAGTAGGCTGTAAGTGAGGTGTATCAAGAATGAAATCATACCGTATTGCAATAGTGGGGGTCATGGGTGCCGTAGGGACCCAAATGGTGAAGATGCTGGAGAAATCCCCGATCCAGGTCGAGTTCTTCAAGCCTCTCGATACCGCCGATAATATCGGTGAACTGGTTGACTTCCGTGGATCTGCATGGGCAGTCCAGGAGGCGAAGGAGGGCAAGTTCTCCGATATCGACATCGTCCTCTTCAGTGCGGGGGCGGGTGCGAGCAAGACCCTCGCTCCCATTGCAGTCAGGGAGGGGGCGATCGTCATCGACAACTCCAGCCAGTGGAGGATGGACGAGAACGTCCCCCTCGTGGTACCGGAAGTGAATCCGGAGGCGCTGGCAAACCATCATGGGATCGTCGCCAATCCAAACTGCTCGACCATCCAGATGGTCGCGGCGCTCAAGCCGCTCCATGATGCCTTCTGCATCAAGCGGGTGGTGGTCTCCACCTACCAGGCCGTCAGCGGCAGTGGCATGGCGGGGATCGAGGAGCTGAAGAGCCAGACAGCGGCGATCCTGGAGCGCGAAGATGTGGTCTCCAAGGTGTTCCCACACCAGATCGCCTTCAACGTCATTCCGCAGATTGATGGATTTTTGGAGAACGGGTACACCGCCGAGGAGTGGAAGATGGTTGAGGAGACACACAAGATTCTCAGCCCTGATATTGAGGTCAGCCCCACTGCTGTGCGCGTCCCGGTCTACCGAGGCCACAGCGAATCCATAAACGTCGAGTTTGAGCGCCCCTTCGAACTCGATGAGATCTACCAGGTCCTTGAGTCGACTGCCGGCATCGTCCTTGCAGATGACGTGGGCAGGAGTGAGTATCCCCTTGCCATCGACAGCAAGGGCAAGGGGAGCGTCTTCGTCGGACGCATCCGGCGTGACTTCTCGATCAAGAACGGCATCAATATGTGGGTTGTCAGTGACAACCTGCTCAAGGGCGCGGCACTGAACACCGTCCAGATTGCCGAGAAGATGATCGCCATGGGCCTGGTTGACCGAGACAAGGAGAACATCCAGACAGCCGAAAAGCCCGAGTAGGGCTAGATGGCGAACTCCTCCTTGATGATGGCAACCGCCTCTTTGACATCACTCGAGGAGATTGCATAGTCGATCTTGCGTTCACTGGTGGTGACGGCAAAGATCGGGATGTCCGCCTTTGCCATCGTGGAGAAGACGCGATAGGCAACACCACTTTGGAACTCCATGCCCGGGCCTTCGACGCTGAGCTTGGTTATTCCTTCACTGATATTTACCGAGACCTCGCTGTGGGCACGCTGGAAGGTGTGCACCACCTCGGTGGCTCTCTTGATATCCCGGCTGTTGATGGTGAAGGCGATGGCGATATAGCCACCCGCTGCCCCGGTGTGGCTGATCATGTCGATGAGCACATCGTTCTGGGCCAGGGAGCCGTAGAGCTCGGTGACCAGGTTCATGTCCCGGGGGATGTGCTCGAGGCTGATGAGCACCTGCTCACGCTGGGCGAGCAGGGTGGTGACTGCGCTGCGTTCGGTGATCATATCGGCCATCGAGTAGAGCCCGTTCTTCTGGCACGCGATGTAGCGGGCAGCGTAGAGGGCTCCGGTGGCGAAGACCTGGCGACTGCTGATCCGATGGTCGATGCTCAGGATCTCATCCTTACCGAAGAAGAAGACCTCATGCTCCCCGACAACCGTGCCTCCGCGGATCGCATGGATCCCCAGCTCCCCGCTCGTGCGCTTGGCATCGCCTCCGCTTCTCCCCCACACATACTCGAGGTGTTCGGCCCGCCCCTCGTTCACCGATTCGGCGAGCATCAGGGCGGTGCCGCTGGGGGCATCCTTCTTCTGGTTGTGGTGTTTCTCCACGATCTCGACGTCATACTGCTCGCCGAGGACCTTGCTCGCCTCGCGCACCAGCTGCTGTACCAGGTTGATCCCGAGGCTCATGTTCCCAGATCGCAGGATGGGGAGCGCGTGGGCAAGCTCATCGACGATGGCAAGCTCATCACTCGAATAGCCGGTGGTGGCGATGACCAGGGCCAGGCCCCGTCTCTTTGCCTCCGGTGCGTAGGAGGCAAGCGACTCGGGGCTGGAGAAGTCGATCATGACATCGGCTTCAACCGTACACGCCTCGAGGGTGGGGTAGATGGGGTAGGCTCGTTCGCTCTCAAAGAGGTCGATTCCAGCCACCACCTCAAGGTCGGGGATCTGGGTGGCTGTCTCACTCAGGGCTGCCCCCATACGCCCGCTGCATCCATGGATAATAACTCTGGTCACTGTATACACCTTGTTGGATAGATAACAGCATGTTACTAAATGCACACAATTAGGTCAATTGTTACAGAGTGTTATTATTGAAAAGGTCGTGGGTGTGGTAAATCAAAGAGGGGAGGCCGCGCCTCCCCCATCTGTTTTGTTCTGATCTGCTCTTACCGGTAGGTGTTGAGCAGAATCTCCTTGTTCTTCTCGCCGAGCGGGGCCAACGGAAGGCGAAAGACCTCCTCTAGGAGGCCACCATCGGCCATATAGGTCTTGATGGGCACCGGGTTGGTCTCGATGAACTCATTGACGAAGAAGGGGTAGAGGTGGTTGTGCTCGACCAGCGCCTGGGCATAGTTGCCATCAAGGGCTGAGTGGACCAGCCGGCTCATCTCGCTGACGAACATGTTGCTGGCAACCGAGATGATGCCATGCGCCCCGAGGGCGATCATCGGCAGGGTGAAGGCGGCGGTCTTGCCGGTGCCGGTCTGGGCGATGCCCAGGACG
>CALFMX010000196.1 GCA_937902565.1 uncultured Spirochaetales bacterium | reverse complement strand
GGAAGGCGACGACCATCGTGTTGACGAACGGTTCATAGAAGGTCTTTTGGCTGGTCATCCCGCTGGCAAAGATCTTGTTCCAGTGGTAGAGGGTGAATGAGCCCATCGGCAGCTTGATGGCCCGTACCTCCGAGGAGTGGACGGTGAAGGTATCGACGACGATGGTGATGAGGGGGATCAGGGTCAGATACCCAAGGACAACGACAAGAACCACCAGAATCACGTTGTGTGGTTTCTTGAAGAATGATTTGAGTTGATTGACCCTGGCTTTTTTAATCATGATGAGGTTCCTATATCAGTGAAGAGGAGCCTGTGGGATAGAGTCCCACAGGCTCATACAATCCAAACCGATCAGTAGATGTACTGGTTGAGGAACTCTTCCACTTCTGCCCTGTTCTCAAAAGTGAAATCGCCTTCCTCACCGACGAGAAGCGGCTCCCAGACGGCGAAGGGGAAGTCGATGTCTTCCTGGATCGGGTTGTTCGGGTTTGCACTGTAGGTACCACAGTCAACTCCCCATGGTTCGAACCCTTCGGCAGTGAAGAGGTACTCAATGAACAACTTCGCTGCGTTGGGGTTCTTGGCGTTGGTGGCCATCAGGAGATAGAGGCTGTAGTAGAATCCGGCAAACGGCTCCATATCCATGGCGGGCTTCAACGCAAGGTTCTTGCTGGTGGCGTAGCGTGCCTTTGAATAGACAAAGAGGCCGACGGGCGGCAGCTCACGCTTTGCGTTCTGACCCTTGACACCGACGTTCTCGGCGATGGTCGTGTCGCTGGTACCGACGATCAGGTCATTGGAGTAGATGGCCTTGATCCACTCATACCCGGCATTGGGTGTGGTCAGCTTGATCTCCTTGCCGTAGTAGGACTTGTATGCATCGGCAATCTTGGCGGCCCACTTGTCGCTGGTGATCATCGTCAGGAAGTTTGCATTGACGCCCTCCTGGAAGGGGTTCTTGAACTGCAACAAGCTCTTGTACTTGGGATCGGCAAACTGCCAGATGTTGTAATACGGGCTCTCGGAGACTCCCTCGTCGTTGTAGATGAAGACCTTGTTGATGGCAAACGCCTGCAACGGATTCTGCATGCTCTCGGGGATGACGTCCCTATAGACCGGGGGTACATAGTTGTAGAGATATCCGGGCTCGATGAGTTCTCCGACGAGGCGGCCCACATCCTGGGCAAGGACGAAGTCAGGGCCGGCGGCGCCTGCACGCGCTTCCTTGGAGACCTTCTCGATCAACTCAAAGTCCTTGAGGTTCGAGCTCTCGACCTGGATGCCATAGAGGTTCGTGAACCCCGTGGCCGCCTTGGCAATCCGGCTACTGGTCGCATACACAACCACCTTGCCCTCTTCCTTGGCCCGTCGTACCAGTTCATCATGACTGATCTCTTCCTCAACAACGGCTGCAGGGGCCTGCGGTGCTTCCTTGGACCCGGTCGCGAAGAGGTTGATGGGCAACAGCAAGAGAATCATCAATGGTACCAATCTCCTTTGGCGCCCATTGTCGGGTGCCTGTGTATCATCATCAATACTACGAGGTAACAATGGCAAAAGCAACCTCAATTAATTGGACCATCACACGGCAGGTTTCCTACTCCAGCACAACAGAAAGCACAGGAATATCTCTTTGGGCACCGTAAACGTGCCCAAATCCCTGAGAGGTGTGTTCCACTCACCTGAGATCAGAAAACCTTGATGTGCATCTTCTCCTTGATGCGCTCGAGGTTCTCGTTTCCAATCCTGTTGGCCTTCCTCGTCCCCTCGGCGATCAGCTCCTTGACCTCGTCGAGGTGGGCCTCGTAGTAGGCGCGCTTCTCACGGAATGGATCGAGCAGCTCGTTGAGCACCGCATTGAGCCGCTTCTTGCACGCCACGCATCCGATCTTCCCCTCTCTGCAGAGGTGGCCGATCTCCTCGGCCTCGCCTGCAGATCTCGGGGGTGCCGGGGGTGGTTGCGGTGATGCGGGCCGGGTCGGTGACGGCGTTGCGCACCATCTGCCAGACCGCCTCGGGGGTATCGGAGAGGTAGATGGCATTGCCCATCGACTTGCCCATCTTTGCATTGCCGTCGAGGCCGCTGAGTCGGCCGACCTTGCTCAGCTTGTAGTTCGGTTCGGTGATCTCGGTCCCGTACATGGCATTGAACTTGCGCACGATCTTGCGCGAGAGCTCGATATGGGGCACCTGGTCCTCACCCACCGGTACCAGGTCGGCGTTGCAGAAGGTGATGTCGGCGGTCTGGCTCACCGGATAGCCCAGGAACCCATAGGTAAGCTCCTTGTAGCCGTAGTTCTTCGCCTCGGTCTTGATCGTCGGGTTGTGCATCAGCTGGCTGACGTTGACGATCATGGAGTAGAAGACCGTCAACTCGGCGATCGAGGTGACCTGGCTCTGCTGCACGAAGGTCACCTTGTTCGGATCGAGGCCCACCGAGAGGTTGTCGATGGTCACATCGATGATCGAGCTGTTGATGAGCTCGGGGTGTTCGAAGTGGGTGGTCAGTGCCTGGACATCGGCAAGGAGGATGAAGGTCTCATACTCATCCTGCAGCTCTACACGGCTCTTGAGAGAACCGACATAGTGGCCGAGGTGGAGGCGCCCGGTTGTCCGGTCGCCAGTCAAGATTCTCTTTTTTTCCGTTTCCATGCCCTACTCCTTCTGCGTATCGTACTGTGAAGCACCGGATGATGAGGGGATATTCACCCGGGTCATCGTGTGCTCCATGTTGCAGGAGGGACAGACATCCGGTGCATCA
>CALFMX010000195.1 GCA_937902565.1 uncultured Spirochaetales bacterium | reverse complement strand
CCTCGTACCGCAGCTTGGCCCAGCCCCGCGCGTACTCCTGGTTCACGGTGCCGTCGGGCGTCGGTCGGCCGCCGCCGTAGACGCGGCAGGCGTCGAGGTCGAGACCTTCACAGCCGAGGATGCGTGGGAACTCGGCAAGATCTTCGTCGCCGAGGCGATGGACCAGGACATCAAGATCGCCATCTCCATCAGGTCGATGAGCGGCAAGCGGATGTTCCACTACGCCGCCGAAGGGACGAACCATGGCGCTGATGCGTGGCTCGACCGCAAGTTCAATACCGTACAGCACTTTGAGTCGAGCACCTTGGGCTACTCTCTCTTTCTCAAGCGCCGTGGGGCTACCCTAGCCGAACGCGGCCTCGACCCCACCCAATTCGTCGCCTGTGGCGGCGGCTTCCCGGTCTTTGTCGACGGGATTGGTGTCGTGGCCGCCGTGATGGTCAGTGGGCTGACCGACGTCGAGGACCACGACATCCTCGTCCGCTGCATCTCGAGATATCTGGGTGTGGAGGATGTGCCGCGCTATCCAATCCTCTGAGACAGCAATTGGAGATAGGGACGGCTCTCGATCTGGGAGTCGTCGATCCCGAGGTCAGCGAGCGCTTCCCGAAGCGCTCGTTTTGCGCTCTCGATGAGCGCCTCATCAGAGAGGACGAACTCCAGCTCGACGAACCACCCGAGGTCGGAGACCTCACAGAGCTCGATGGTCAGGGGGGCGAGCCCCTCATAGCACTCGAGGCGATAGGCGACCCCCCGCTTGGTCTTTCGGGCTACGACGGGGATGCCGAGGGCGGTGAAGAAGGCGAGCGCGTTATCGAACTGGTCGGCTGCAGCCTCAAACTCATGCTCGGTGTTGGTCTCGATCCCCTCATGGGTGCTCCTCTCCTTGGTGGTGAAGACCACCCTCCCCCCCTCACGCCTCAGCCTGAAGAGACGGTCGTTTCCAAGGTACCAATCGTCCTTGTCCACCGGCAGCGCAGGTGAGCCTCCCGAGAGGCGCTCGAGCCGTTCCTGGAGGGCGCGGTAATCGGCCACGCGGGCCTTGAGCTCGACTTCGATGGCCATATCAATCCTTCCAGGGGAAAATCATGTTCTTCAGGCTGCGGTGGCCGACGCTCTCACGCTCCTCCCAGAGCAACTCGTCCCAGGGCACCTTCTTGCGATCCTCGTCCGGGTGCTCCTCAAGCCAGTCGTACTTGTACATCAAGAGCTTCAGGGCAACACTCTGCCCGAGCAGGATCCCCCCCATGCCCGGTGCCAGGCCGGCGAGGATGATGGAGATGACGAAGGTGACGATCTGGTGAAATGCGAAGAAGAGGGAGAAGAAGAGGTTGTCGGCGACGATGACGAAACTCTTGCGCAGGGTCTTGGCCGGCCCGTCGCCCTGCATCGAATAGAAGAGGGGCCAGTAGTAGAGCAAGGCCAGGGAGAGGGCGATGAAGAGCCAGAAGAGCACTACACTCAGCAGGGTACCGACAATGGTGCCGTAGCTGAGGTAGAAGGGGATGACGAACAGCAGGAGGGAACCGTCCAGGGCGAGGAGCAGCCAGAAGAGCAACGCGTGGCGCCAACTGATGCGGAGGCCCCGCACAAACGCTGCCCAGCCTCCCCGCTCATAGGCCGCCCACCCCCAGGTCAGGTGGGCGCTGCCGGCGCTGTAGAAGGAGAAGAGGCCGAGGGCGATGATTATGAGGACCATCGCGAGGCCCGCCGACTCGCCGAGCAGAGTCATGCTGTAGATGCCCCCGAGGAGGATGGCAAGGAAACCAAGATTGAGGACAACCATGCCGATGAGGTTGTCCCACCCATCGAAGAACGCCTTTTTGATGAAGAATCCAATCATGAGTAGAATGTACAGAGACTCTCGATCAATTACAAGGGCTCATCAGAACGGGGCGTCATCAGGATTGCGGGTTTCGGAGACCGTGTTCTCCATCCGATCGAGCAGATCCATCGTCTCCTCGGTGAGGGTGAAGTCGAAGACGGTGAGGTTCTCCCTGATCGTCTCGTCACGAATCGACTTGGGCAGCACCACGAACCCCTTCTGCACCAGATAGCGCAGCGAAATCTGGGCAGCACTCTTCCCATACCGCTCAGCCAGGCTCGTTATGGTCTCATTCTTGAGCAGGTTCCCGGTGCCAAGGGGGCTGTACGCCTCGATCACCATCCCCATCTTCCTGCAGTAGGAGACCAGTTCTCTCTGCTGTTCCCCGGCAAAGAGGCGGATCTGGTTGACCATCGGGGCGATGGTGGCACTCTTCATCAACTCCTCGATATGGCGAATCTGGAAGTTGGAGAGCCCGATCGCCTTGATGAGGCCCGCCTCATAGAGCTCCTCCATCGCCTTCCAGGAGCCGGCATTCGCCTCCTGCCAGTGGTGGCGGTGGGCGATGGGGTTGGGCCAGTGGATCAGGTAGAGGTCCACATAGTCCAGGCCGAGCGCCTTCAGGCTCTTCTCGAAGCCCTTCATGGTCAGATCGTAGCCATGGTCCTCATTGTGGAGTTTTGTGGTGATGAAGAGCTCACTGCGCGTGAGGCCGCTTTCAGCGATCGCCTGCCCCACCCCCTCCTCGTTGAAGTAGGCGGCGGCGGTATCGATGTGACGATACCCTGCATCGAAGGCGGAGCGCACGCTCTCACGGATGACCGTCCCACTGGGAATCTGCCAGGTCCCGAAACCAATCTGGGGAATTTCAATCCCATTGCTCAATTGTATCTTTTCCATGTGATAACCATAGCATATTCCTAGGAAATACGAAATAGGAAGCAGAGACAGAGGAGCGAATCACCAGGTGTTCAATCCGCTCTCCACTTCAGAAAAGCCACTGCCCTCCCGGGCATGGGAGAAGTTGTTTTTCACCCCTTGACTAACATCCGCTTCGTTGGCTATAGTGCCAACGTTGAACAACGGTGGCATAGCTCAGTCGGTAGAGCAAGCGGCTCATATCCGCTCGGTCAGGGGTTCAAGTCCCTTTGCCACTAAAAAAACCTCCCAGTTCGGGAGGTTTTTTCATGAACAGAGGTATGTTACTTCAGGTATCCGAGCCACCGCTCCTGCCGTTCGATCATCAGGTCCACCAGTTCGGCGATCCCGTTGTATCGATCGACGACCGGGTTGGCAAGAAGCGCCTGGACGGCATACTCCTTGCGCCCGGTGAGCACCGCCTCGGCGGTGAGGTCGTAGACCCCGCAGTAGTTGCGCAGCAGCGCCGCCATCCCCTTGGGGTAGTGCTCGAACGAGACTCCCTTGATCCCCTTGGCGTAGATGCGCCCCGGCACCTCGACGGCGATCCAGGAGGGCAGGTCGGGCAGCAGGTTGTCATTGAGGATGTTGACCGCACTCTCCTCGTAGCCGCTGTTCTCGATGATCCCCTCCAGGATGTGGACGAGGCGCTCGTGGCGCTTCTTCTCGATCTTGAAGGTCGAGGCGTTGGCAAGACGGGCACGATAGTAGGTGTAGAAGTCCTTGATCCCCTTGTGGTCGGCGATCTCCCACGCCCAGCCGAGGTACTCGCCAAAGTGGCTGTCTACGGTGATGGGCATGAGCTTGTAGGTCTCAAGGATCTCCTTGAAGAGCGTTCGGTCAGCCCACGCCTTCTGGCTCACCACCCCATCGGGCAGGACGCGCCACGTCGAGCCTTCGGTCTCGAACTCCTTGTTATGGGCATTGGAGTAGGCCCAGATGTCGCTGTAGCCCGGCTCTTTTTCGAAGAAGGCGGGGGCTTTGGCGAGGATATCGGGATAGGCATCCTTGCCGCTGTCGCGGTAGTGGGCCTCCACCACCACGGAGAAGTGATTGAGCCCGGCACTGCGCAGCTCCAGGTTTGAGAAGGGGGTGGAGAGGATCGAGGGGAGGTAGCGCTCCAGGGAGGCGATCTCGTGGCACATGCCGACAAACTTCATCGTCGGATACTTGCGCAGTACCGTCGTCGTGATGGCGGTCATCGGGTTGGAGTAATTGAAGACCCATGCCTCCGGGCAGAGGTCTGCCACGTCATCACAGATCTCCACGATCGGCCGGGTGATGCGCAGGGCATGGAAGAGGCCTCCGGCTCCCCCGTTCTCCCCATAGACCTGGCGGATCCCATACTGCTGTGGCAGCGTCCAATCCTCATCCCACAGCTCGAAGCGGTTGCCCACCTCGATCGAGATGACCACGACATCGGCGCCCTCGACCGCGTCATAGGGCCCGTCGCGGAAGACCACGCCGTCCAGGAGCTTGGCCGCCTCGTGCATGCCCTCGGGGTCGAAGGCCTGGACCGTCGCCCCCATGGCCATCAGGGCCGGCGCCACGTCCAGCGAGGGGGCGTCGCGCATGTCGTCGGTGTTGGGCTTGAAGGTCAGGCCCAGCAGGGCGATCGTCTTGCCCGCGACGCTGTCGCCCAGGGTCGTCTCGACGCGTCCGGCCATGGCCTTCTTGCGGGCGTCGTTGACCTCGACCGTGGTCTCGATCAGGCGGACGGGGGCCTTGTACTGCTGGGCCGTGCGGACCAGGGCGATGGTGTCCTTGGGAAAGCAGCTGCCGCCATAGCCTGGCCCGGCGTGCAGGAACTTGGACCCGATCCGCTTGTCCAGGCCGATGCCGCGCGCGACCTGCTGCACGTCCGCGCCGACGGCTTCGCACAGGTCGGCCATCTCGTTGATGAAGGTGATCTTCATCGCCAGGAAGGCGTTGGCGGCGTATTTGATCAGTTCGGACGTGCGGCGCCCGACGAACAGCAGCGGGCTCTCGTTCAGGTTCAGCGGGCGGTACAGTTCGCCCATCACCGTCTTGGCGCGCTGGCCCGCATCGCTGTCGATGTCGTTGACGCCGATCACCACCCGGTCGGGACGTTTGAAGTCGCCGATGGCGGCGCCTTCGCGCAGGAACTCGGGGTTCGACACCACGGCGAAGTCGGCGTTCGGATTGGCCTTGCGGATGATGGCCTCGACCTCGTCGCCCGTGCCGACCGGGACGGTGGACTTGGTCACCACCACGGTGAAACCGTCGATCAGGCCAGCGATCTCTTCGGCGGCGGCATAGACGTAGGACAGGTCCGCATGGCCGTCGCCGCGACGGGTCGGGGTGCCCACAGCGATGAAGACCGCGTCGGCGTTGCGGATGGCCTCGGCGCCGTCCAGGGTGAAGGACAGCCGCCCTTCGCGCACGTTCGTCGCGACCAGATCATCCAGGCCCGGCTCATAGATCGGAATCTCGCCGCCGTTCAGCCGCTCGATCTTGGACGGGTCCTTGTCGATGCAGGTCACCACATGACCGAAATCGGCAAAACAGGCCCCTGACACCAGGCCGACATAGCCCGTGCCGATCATCGCAACACGCATAGAATACGCCCCCAACAAGCTTGACGGCTCCTTACCCCGTTGCGATGCAACATAGCAACGGTTGATAAGGCTGTAGGCGACCAATAGGATGTCGCAGGCACGATGTCGGCCCACACCCAGCCCGGACTGGCCGCAAACGACGTAGCCGCACTTTACGCCACTGCGACAACCTTGGCTGTTACGGACTAAAAAACTACAAGCTTGTTTCCCCTGCCTTTTTCGTCAGACTACGAATCTGGGGGCAGGAGTTCGACTTTCTTCGGGCGCGCCATTTTTCTTCAATGGCTTAGCGTCGTTGAGCATTGGGTTAGTCTGGCCTTAGACGCCTCGGCGTCTCAAAAGCGGCTAGTTGGGTGCAATCCAGCCGCTGTCACCGCGGCCAGCGCTCTGACCTGATCGCAAAGGGCGGCGTTGTCCAGCGCCATGTCCTTGAAGCCTTTCACCGCATTCGAGATCACGGCGGCGAAGAGGTGTTCGGAGATATCTAGGCGACTGTCGGCCAGGGGTTGGCGGATGATGTCGGCGATCAGGGCCTCGAACGCCTGGTGGCTTTCGCGGACGGGGAGGACTTTCAGGTCGAACAGGTCCTGGGCGTCGGGATAGTCGCGCACCAGTTCATAGGCGCCCAGGACCCAGGTTTCGCAGGCGAACACCAGCCTGTCCTGCAAGGTTTCACGCTCCGCCACGCCCAGACGGATTTCGGCGATCCGGTCGGCGACCATGGCGCGGATGACGGCGTGGAAGATGCTCTCCTTGTCGCGGAAGCTCAGATACAGGGTCGGCCGCGTCAGGCCTGCCGCCTGGGCGATGTCCCCCATCGTGGTGCGCCCATAGCCGTAGCGCAGGAACACGTCCCGCGCCGCCGAAACCACCATCGTCCGCCGGTCCGATACCGGTTCCGCCTCATCTGCCATGGGGCCGATCTGACATATCGCGAAAAAATGTCAAACCGCGTTATTGACAATCTGACAACAAATGTCATTTGCCGAACTCCCTCTAGAGAGCTCGAAAATGGCAGACTCCAAAATCTGGTTCATCACCGGCGCCAGCCGCGGCTTCGGCCGCATCTGGACCGAAGCGGCCCTGGCCCGTGGCGACAAGGTCGCCGCCGCCGTCCGCACCCCGTCTGCGCTGGATGATCTGGCGCAGAAGCACGGCGACAGCCTGCATGTCGTCAAGATCGACGTCACAGACCGGGACGGCGTCATCCAGGCCGTGTCGGATGTCGTCGGCCATTTCGGACGCATCGACGTGGTGCTGAACAACGCCGGTTTCGGCTGCATGGGCGCCGTCGAGGAAGTCAGCCCGGACGATGCGCGCGCCACCTTCGAGACCAATGTCTTCGGCTCGCTGTGGGTCATTCAGGCCGTTCTGCCGCACCTGCGGGCCCAGGGTTTCGGCCATATCCTGCAGCTGTCCAGCGTGGCGGGCGTCGTCGCCCTGCCCACCGCAGGCGTCTATGAGGCCGCCAAATTCGCCGTCGAGGGTCTGGTCGAAGCCCTGGCCGCCGAGGTCGCGCGCTTTGGCGTCAAGGCCGTCTACAATTCCTTACGCATCAAAACGGTCAAAACTGCGCCACTGCTGGATAAAGCCAGCACGCCCATCGCCATCTCGCCGAAGACCGTCCGCAACAAGATGAACAAGGCTATGAGCACCGTACCCAACACGTCGTACTACAAGTTGGGCGACCTCCAAACGCAAGTGGGCAAGAGCAAGAC
>CALFMX010000194.1 GCA_937902565.1 uncultured Spirochaetales bacterium | reverse complement strand
GCATTGGCATCGTGAACGCGACATCGGAGGCCAACCACTACCGAAGAGAACAACACGCGCTAACAGCATTGATCGCAACTGTAGAGGCACACCGCCGTCTTAAGAAGCCTTTCCCACAACACCAACATCGACATTATTCACAAAGCCTACCATGTTCGACAAGGTAGTCCCGCTAGGCACGCGCCTACACTACCCCATCACCATCACCATGCCAAAGCCGATCAACGGCGACGAAGCAGTGGTGTTGCTGGAGAGCACTGAGGTTACTCCCACCTACGATGACACCGACCGCAACCACCATGTGAATAATCTGAGCTACCTCAACTGGGCCCTCGGCGCCCTTCCTTCTGAGCTGCGTGACCAGTACAACATCACCACCATCGATGCCTCATACCTCAAGCAGACCTTCCTCACTGATGAGCTCTCCGTCCAGACCTGGGGGGCAACAGCAGAGATGATGGAAGAGGATGAGCCCTCGTTCTTTCACCGCATCGTCCGCAAGGACGGGGAGGCGGTATGGGAAGCGCACTCGAAGTGGAAGAAGCGAGAGGAGTTCAGAGCTTGAGGCGCCTGAGCGATGGCTCCTTGCCAAGCAGCAGGCCGATGCTCTCGGCGGCAACGGTCCGCCCCCAGCGGCGATTGGCACTGTAGTAGCAGTACCAGCACGCCTCACTCTCCTTGTAGTTCACGTCACAGCTGACGATGTAGGAGCTCGCCCACCCCTCCTTGGGGAGGGTGAGCACCGGCTTGCGCAGGGTCTGCCTCCACTCGATGCCATCACTGCTCTCCAGCTGCACGAGGGTCGAGATGGACTTGCCCTGACGCGTATCCCACCCATAGGCGCACTGCAGCGCGACATAGCCATCCGTCATCCGCAGGACGCGGACACTGCCCACCGCCATGTTGTGCCACTGGTCATCGGCGTCGGTCTCCAGCAGTGGCCGGCCCTCCTCAAAGGGGGTGTAGGGCCCATAGAGCGTCGGGCTCGATGCCATGGCAAAGTAGCGGCTGCACTTCTGCCGGCTATCGAAGAGGCGGCGGTGGGAGACCCCATGGTAGAGGCGATACTCGCCCCCCTCCTTGATGATCTGCGGTCGGCTGATCCTCGGTTGCCGCAGCCCTTCACCGGCAAGCGGCACATCGGCAGAATCGAGCAGGATCCGTGGCTCCTCGAAGGTCATGAGGTCACTCGAGGCAGAGATCTCGAAGCGACTGCGAGAGATCTTCTTCGCCGTACCGCCCCTCCGCTTCTTCAGCTCGGGCAGGTCGGGGTTGTGTTTCTCGTAGATGAGGTAGTAGACCCCATCCTCACGGTAGAGCGAGGGGGAACGCCCCCGTAGGCGTACCATCTTGTGTGGTTCCCAACTGATGCCATTCTCACTGATGAAGTGCTCGATACCGATCCAGCTGTGGCCGAAGAGGTGCCACTTCTCATCGGGGCTCTCCTCGGGGAAGAGGAAGAAGGGGTCTCCGAGGGCGGGCATGTACCATTTGCTCTCGATGACCGGCCGTTCACTGAATGGGTACCAGGAGAGGCCTGAGAATACAGCGGTATTCTGCGCCATGGCCTACTTCCTGCGCTTTGAGGGGAAGAGCGGGCCAAGCTTGCTCTCGAGATCGAACTTGGTGTTGAGGAGTTTGATGATCTTTGAATAGAGGAAGAAGCTGCCCCCGATCGACACGAGGAAGGTCAGGCCCAGGTAGAGGGGGACGAGCGAACTCTCCGGGTCTACGAAACGGGTGAGCAGGATAAAGCAGATGATGAAGATGATCATCATCAGGAGGATATTGGCCACCGTGGCAGCCAACATGAAGAGGACGGTATTGGTTCGTTTAGACATCTAGGTCGTCTCCTTTGTCAAAGAGTAGCAACGCCGCCAAGAGTATGCCGCTGACCACCAGCGACGCGTCGGCAACGTTGAAGGTCGGCCATCGCTCAAACCCGAGGAAGCCGTAGACCTTCACACTGATGAAGTCCACCACCCGGAAGGAGCGGAAGATCCGATCGATCAGATTCCCGATCCCACCACCCAAAAAGAGGGCGAGGACCCACCGCCAGGAGCTCTTCAGCGCTACGCGATTGCCTACCAATAGAATAGTCACAGCAGTGACCAAGAGCAAGGGCAGAAGGATGAAGAAAAGGATCTTCACCACGCTCGGCAAGCCTACCCCCATGCTGAAGGCGATGGCGGTGTTGCGCACGTGGATGATGGCGAGGAAGTCGCCGAAGAAGCGATGGCCCACGCTGTTCTCCGCGATGGTGGCGACAACCCACGCCTTGGAGAGTTGGTCCAGGAGCACTACCGCTGCTGTCAGGGCAAAGGGGGCCAGGCGTTTCGAGGGTTTCTCTTGCATGAGGTGATAGTACTACAGGCCCGTCGGGTTGGCAATGAAGGTCACGCTGAGGCCGAAGCGCTCCCTGAGGTGCTCACCGAGTGCCCGCACCCCGAAAACCTCGGTGTTGTAGTGGCCCCCGCCGATGACGGCGGTGTGCGCCTCTGCCGCCTCGTGGAAGGCCTGGTGCTTCACCTCTCCGGTGATGAAGAGGTCCAGGCCCAGGGCGACTGCGTCGCTGAGGTCATCGCTCGCCCCTCCGCTGACAATGCCCACACTCCTGAAAGAGCGTGTGCCCACATCGAGGATCGTCGGGTCATCGAAGGCGAGCCGCTTGCAGATCCAGGCGGCATCGCGCATCTCGCTGAAGCGGCCCATGAAGCCGATGGGAATCCCCTTGTAGGGGGAGAATGGCTCGATGTCCTCAAGGCCCAGGGCCTTGGCCATCTGTGCGTTGTTGCCGACCTCGGGGTGTGCATCGAGGGGGAGGTGGGCAGCATAGAGGCTCACGTTGGCATCGAGCAGGGTCTTGATCCGGCGATAATGGGCTCCGGTGATGGCAAGCGGGGAACCCCAGAAGAGGCCGTGGTGGACGATCAGGAGGTCGCACCCCTCATCGATGGCCCGCTCAAAGGTCGACAGCGATGCATCCACCGCCGTGCAGACGCGCTTCACCTCCCGCTCGTCAGGTGCTGAGACCACCAGGGAGTTGAGGCTGTAGTCAATGGCCCTGAAGGTGTCAATTTGCAGATAGGAATCGAGATAGGAGACCAGTTCGTGCTGTTTCATGGTCCCAGTATAGAGAGTTGACACCAATTATTCCACCACCTATAGTTCGACCATGTCCGAACAACAAATCCGTGTGAAGCCCCTCAGCAGGGAAGAGGCCGACTTTGGCTTCGATAGCGCCACCATCGAGCGCTGCAAGCGACTGGGCAGCAGCGCAGTTGTCGTAGGCCAGCCGCGCGCCCTGCGCTCCCTTGAGCTCGGCCTCTCCATTCCCAAGAGCGGGTACAATATCTTCGTCAGCGGCGACAGCGGCAGTGGCCGCCACAAGGCGGTACAGCACACCGTCGCCGCCATCGCAGGCGATGGGGCAGACCTGCGTGACATCCTCTATGTCCATAACTTCGGCCAGCCGGACACCCCGATGATCGTCACCATGGAGCGGGGGGAAGGAGAGCGTTTCGTCGATGCCCTCTTCACCTTCAACCAGGAGCTCATCACCCTGATTGAGGAGCGGAGCGACTTCCTCCCCCGCGCCAAGGCGCTGGTCTCGAACCTTGAGCAATCCTTCTCCTTCCCCCAGGGACCCAGCTACTACAGCGGGCTCAAGGGGGATATAATCCGCCTCTCCAAGCAGATCGACCACCTCGACAAGGAGGCGATCAGGGCGGGGGGGCTTGCCACCAAGTACCACGCAAACCTGGTGGTCAACCACGCCCACTCAAAGAGCCGGCCCTTCATCATCGAGGGCCACCCCTCTCACACCAACCTCTTCGGGTCCATCGATGCCAAGGAGAAGCACCCCCATCTCGGCCTCCATGCCGGCTCCCTCCTTGCCGCAAGCGGTGGCTTCATCGTCATCGACGTCGAGGACCTGCTCGCCGAGAGCGGACTCTGGGAGGCGCTGAAGCGGTACATCGATGCCAACGCCCTCGCCATCGAGGGGGGTATCAGCCCCAGGGGGGAGCTCAGGGGCAGCCCCATCCGCCCCCAGATGGCGGACCTTCCCGTCAAGGTGATCCTCATCGGCAGCGAGGAGACCTACGACATGCTCAGCGAGGAGGATGACCGCTTCCTCTCCCTCTTCAAGATCAGCGCCGAGTTCGACTACCAGATGGAGAGGAGCGACGAGACAATCGCCCAGACCATCGCCAATATCCTGCGCTACCAGAGTGAACACCAATTGCTTGAGATCACCGATGACGCACTGGCAGAACTGCTGCGCTACAGCGCCTGGTATGCAGAGTCCCGCGACCACCTCACCACCCACTTCTCTGTCCTCTACGACCTCTTGGAGGAGGCCCACTGGTGGGCCACGAGCCACGACAAGCAGGTGATCGACGGGTCGTTGATCCTCAGGGTGAACGAGGAGCGTGACTACGCCGCCTCGATCAGCGAGAGCCGGATCAACGAGCAGATCAAGAGCGGCGAGATGATCATCAACCTCAGCGGAATGAAGGTGGGGATGGTAAATGGCCTCGCCGTCATGGACCGTGGCGCCGTCTCCTTCGGCACCCCCACGGTCATCAGCTGTACCGTCGCCCCCGGCAGCGAGGGGATCGTCAACATCGAGCACGAGGCGGGCCTGAGCGGGGAGATCCACGACAAGGGCCTCCTGATCCTCGAGGGGTACCTGCGCAAGCACTATGCACGCAACTTCCCCCTCTCGATCTACGCCGGCATCGCCTTCGAGCAATCCTATGCAGAGGTGGACGGCGACAGCGCCTCATCAAGCGAGCTCTACGCCCTCCTCTCCGCCATCGGGGAGCTGCCAGTGCGCCAGGATATCGCTGTGACCGGTTCGGTCAACCAGATGGGGATGATCCAGCCGGTCGGCGGCATCAACGAGAAGATCGAGGGCTTCTTCAAAACCTGCACCACCACCGCTCTGACGGGACGGCAGGGGGTCATCATCCCGATCCAGAACGTACGCAACCTCATCCTCAGTGCCGAGGTGATCGATGCGATCGAGAAGAAGCAGTTCTTCATCTGGGCGATCCGGACGATCGACGAGGGGATGGCCCTCCTCACCGACCGGCCCGCCGGCATCCGCAACGCCAAGGGCAACTACCCGGCAGGCAACTTCAACCACGCCATCGAGGAGCGGCTGAAGAAGATGTACCAGGCCGTCTCAGCCAACCGAAGCTAGGCGCTTCAGCTTTCGCATGAAGGGGGTGACAAAGGCCACCGTCAAGGCGAAGGTCAGTACATCGGCAAGGGGCTGGGCGATCTGCAGGCCCAAAAGCCCGATGGTACCGCTGAGCACGATCACCAGGGGGACGAAGAAGACGCCTTGGCGCACCAGGGCGAGGATCGAGCTGGTCGTCCCATGGCCGGTCGACTGGAAGACCATCCCCCCGAGGGTATTGTAGGCAGTAATCGGGAGCAGTATGCACTGGGCCCTGATCGCCGTCGTGCCGATGGCAACGACCACCGGGTCCTTGAGGAAGAGCAGCATGATGTACCGCGCCGAGGCGAAGCAGACGACTGCAATGAAGAGGAAGGCAACGGTTGCCGTGCGGGTGCAGAAGAAGAACGCCTCCCTGAGCCGGTCATAGCGCTTGGCCCCCCACGAGAAGCCGGCAACCGGCTGCATCCCCTGCCCGAAGCCGATGAGGGCGGAGTTGAGGAACTGCATGACACGCGTGGTGATGGACATTGCCGCGATCGCCCCGTCCCCAAAGGGAGCGGCGTAGACGTTCATCGCAATGGCGGCGACGGTGTGCATGAGGCTGCGGAAGAGCGAGGGCGACCCGATGATGATGATCGACCGATAGATCGGCCACTTCAGCCGGACCAGGGAGAGGGAGAGGGTGAGGTTGCTGCGCTTGGTCACAAAGTGGCTGGAGAGGATGATGAAGCTGACCAGTTGGCTCATGATCGTCGCCCACGCCGCCCCCTTGATCCCCATCTTGAAACCAAAGATGAGGATCGGGTCGAGGATGACGTTGAGCACAGCCCCGCTGGTCATGCCGATCATCCCCAGATACGCCTTCCCTTCGCTGCGCAGATTGTTGTTCATCGTGTAGGTGACCGCCATCCACGGGGCACCGATGAGGATGATCGAGGCGTAGTCGACCGCATAGGGGGCAATCGTCTCCGTCGCCCCGAGGAAGCGGACGAAACGCTCCTTGGAGATGAGGGCAATGACCGCGAAGAGGAACCCGAGGAACAGGGATGTGAAGAAGGCGGTGCTGAAGAGCTCATCGGCCTCCTGCCTCCGCTTCTCTCCCAAAAGGCGGCTCACCGTGTTGGCCGAGCCCTGGCCGAGGGTCAGGCCGATGGCCTGGATGATGCTCATGATCGAGTAGACGATCCCCACCGCCGCGCTGTTCTCCGTCCCCAGGCGGCTGACGAAGATGGTGTCGGTCATATTGTAGAAGGCGGTGATCAACATGGTGATGATCGTCGGTGTGGCCAGCTGGAGGATCAGGCTCTTCACCGGCTGCCCGGTCATGCGCACGTAGTTCTCTTCGGCATCGAGGCGCTTTCCCATTCTCATTGTGCATACCACCTGGAGAGCATGATGGCGCTTGATGCTGCGACGTTGAGCGACCCCTTGGTCCCCCCCAGCAGGATGGAGGCCCTGCCCAGCGAGCCATCGCAGAGGGCCAGCATCCTCGCACTGACCCCAAGCTCCTCGCTCCCGACCACCGCTGCCCCCCGCTCGGGGAAGGCGAAGCTCGTGATATCCTCCCCGCCACTCTCCAGGGCGAAGAGGGGAAGGGCGAGGGAGGAGAGTGCTGTACACACCCCATCCTCGGTGAGGACCTCATAATCGACCGTGGCGGTCGTCCCGCCGCTGGTGCGCAGCGCCCGGCTATGGCCCGGGTCCCCGCTCCCCTCGATGAGAAAGATCTTCTTGATCCCGAAGGAGTCGGCGCTGCGGAAGATCGAACCGACATTGTAGGGGCTGCGCACACGGTCGATGACCAGGTAGTGCTCCCAGATGGTCCGCTTCGACCGGTCCAACTCCCCCTCGCCATCCTCCAGGTCCCAGTCGGCGACCGTCTCGCCAAGGGCGGAGAGCAGGAGGTGGTACCCATCCTCCAGGGCAAGCGGCAGCGCCTCATCACCGCTCTCGATAAGCGGTGGGAGGCGATTGAGAAACGCATGGTCGACCCCGCTTCCCAAAAGGTCTGTGAGCGTCTCCTGTGCCAGAGTCACCAGTGACAAGAGGTATGAGGGGTGGCAGCTGCCGCACCCGCACTGATGGAAGAGCCGTGCTATCTTGCGGATCCTGGTCCTGGGCGGGAGGGTGGAGAGCTTACGTATCGTAATCATCGCCCGCCGGCCCCACCAAGAGGGCGAACTCCCCCTTGATCGACGTACGTTCAGATAGGAGGGATGCGACCTCGCTCGCCTCTCCGATGATGAACTCCTCGAACTTCTTGGTCATCTCCCGTCCAACGACCACCCGCCTGTCAGCGGCCAAGGCGGCGATTTCAGCGAGCGTCTTGACCACCCTGAAGGGACTTTCGTAGATGACGAAGGCATCCCCGCGGCCGAGCAGCACCTCCAGGCGCCCTTTCCGCCGCCCGCTCTTTGGGGAGAGGAAGCCCTCGAAGGTGATCGTCTTGCCCACCAGGCCGGCTACACTGACCAGGGCGGTGAACGCCGAGGCTCCGGGGATCGGGACGATCTCATACCCCGCTTCACGGACCACCTCCACCAGGCGACTTCCCGGATCGCTGATCCCGGGGGTGCCGGCATCGCTGACGAAGGCGACCGATTGGCCCGCCTCCAGCAGGGCGACGATCCCCTTCGCTGATGCCTCCTCGTTGTGGGCATGGGTGGCGATCAGGCGCTTTGAGATCCCATAGTGGGTGAGCAGCTGCTGGGTGTGGCGGGTATCCTCACAGGCGATGACATCGACGGTTTTCAGCGTCTCCACCGCCCGGTAGGTGATATCTCCAAGATTGCCGATCGGGGTTGCCACCAGATAAAGGGTACTCATGTGCTTCAGTCTACACACTTGGATACCCCCATACAAGCTCCCGCAGTTGGCATTATCCACAACCACAGGTGGTAAAATTTACCAATTATCAGGAATCTCTCCATATATTGGCTTTATTTCCCTTCAATTGGGGCCATATTCGAAGTTGGCACGCCTTTTGCATTGGTGATTGGTGTCAATACAACCATACCAGCCGAAGACGGCTAGAAGGAGTTATCAATGCGACTATTCAAACGAACCAGAGACATCTTCGCCTCACACATCAACAGTGCCCTCGACAAGATCGAGGATCCCGAGAAGATGATCGCCCTCATGATCCGCGAGCTCGAGGAGACCGAGGACAAGGCCCGCGCATCCATGGCCGAGCGTAAGGGCGAGCTCGCCTCCCTTGCCAGAGAGAAGAGGAATCTGGAGGAGAGCGCAGCGCGCTGGGAGGAGCGGGCAAAGCTCGCTGTTGCCAACAATCGTGAGGAACTTGCCCGCGAAGCGCTTATTGAGAAGAAGCAGGCCCGCTCACAGATCGCCATGATCGAGAGCCAGGAGGAGAACCTCAATGCAATCCTTGCCAGCCAAAGCGTCCAGCTGACCCAGATCGGAGACAAGCTTGCCGAGGTGAAGGAGAAGCGCCAGATCCTCGTCAATCGCGCCAAGAGCGCCAAGGAGAAGAGCGAGGTCGCCCAGACACTGAAGAAGAGCGACAGCGCCAGGATCGCCGCCACTTTCAGCGAGCTTGAGAGCAAGATCGAGCGGATGGAGGCCGATGCCCAGATGGCCAGCTACCACGGCTCCCGGTCAAGCGGCGATGAGTTCGCAAAGATGGAGCGGGATGCAGCGGTCGAGGAGGAGCTGGCAGCACTCAAGGCAGCGGCAGGGAAGAAGAAAAACGTGAAGCGTGAGGAGACCACCTGATGTACTACGAGCGATCCCGGGACATGCTGCTCGGCGTCTGTGCACGGCTCAGTGAGAAGAGCGGCCTGCCGGTCCTGCTGGTCAGGATCATTGCCATCGTCCTCTTCTTCAAGATCGGGCCCCTGGCGATGAGCCTGCTCTACCTAGGCCTGGCAATCCTCCTGCCACGCAGCTGAGGGGTCATCCAGGCATGGGAGGGCAGTCAATCTGCCCTCTCCTCCTCTTGCAGGCGCTCCTGGTGCTTGCGATAGAGGCCGCGCAGCTGGTCGTAGGTCAGGGAGAGCAACTTGGCCGCCTCCTTCTGGTTGCCCCCTCCCACCCTGAGCGCCTCCTTGAGGTAGCGCACCTCGATCTCGACCTTCGCCTCCTCAAAGCGGGCGAGGTCGATGGGAGCGCTCTCGGCAGGGGTGCGCTCCTCTCTTTCGATCGGGTCAAAGGGGTTTTTGAAGGGGTCGAACTGCAGACACTCGATAAGGGGGTGGTCGCTGCGGTAGACGGCACGTTCGACCACGTTCTTCAGCTCCCGGACATTGCCCGGCCATGGGTAGGAGAGCAGTTGCCGCTCAACCTCGTCACTGAACCTGATGGTCGCTTCACGCCCGCACTCAAGGGCCATCTTGTTGGCAAAGTAGGTGGCCAGGAGGATGATATCCTCACCCCGCTCCCTGAGCGGTGGAAGGAAGAGCACCTCAAAGGAGAGGCGGTCGAGGAGATCCTCCTTGAACCTGCCCTCCCTGCAGAGGGCGGGAAGGTCGGCATTGGTGGCCCCGATGATCCTGACGTTCACCTCATGGGTGGTTGAGGAGCCGACCCGCTCATAGGTGCCGTACTCGACGACTCGCAGGATCTTCTCCTGCACTTCGAGGGGGATGAGGCCGATCTCATCAAGGAAGAGGGTTCCCCCCTGCGCCTCTTCGAAGCGCCCCTTGCGGGTCTTGTTCGCCCCGGTGAACGCCCCTTGTTCGTACCCGAAGAGCTCGGTCTCGATGAGCGAGGGAGGCAGGGCCGCACAGTTGACCGTCACCAGGCTCTGTTGCCAGCGTGGCGAGAGGTAGTGGAGCCGCCTGGCGGCGATCTCCTTGCCACTGCCCCGCTCCCCGACGATCAGGACCGAGCGGTTCACCACCGCTGCCCGGCTGAGGCGGCTTTGGAAATCGAGGAAGACCTCGCTCTCCCCGAGCGGTTGCTGGCCGTGGCCTCCACTTACTACACCCATGGCAGACTCCTTCGTGTGGTAAATTTCACCAAACTTGGCGAGTAATACCAAAGTCAGCCTATCACAACAGGGGGTGTATGAGAAGAGAATCGGTGCTAATCCGTGGTAAAATCACTGGTTAGCAGAAAAACTGGGGAAATCTGATAGTTGGCATGGTTCATGCATTGCTGATGGTAGCATACAATAAGGGGTAGACCCCGAGGAGAGAGACATGGGAGTATTTTCAAGATTCCTGGATATTGTCAACGCGAACATCAATTCGCTGTTGGATAAGGCGGAAGACCCCGAGAAGATGATCAAGCTGATGATGCAGGAGATGGAGGACACCCTCATCGAACTGAAGAGCTCCTGCGCCGCAAAGATGGCCAGCCGTGCCAAGAGCGAGCGGGCCTACCAGGAGGCCCTCGCTGCCGTGGAGCGCTGGCAGCAGCGCGCCGAGCTTGCCATCTCCAAGGCCCGTGAGGACCTTGCCCGCGAGGCCCTGCTGGAGAAGAAGAAGGCGAGCGCCGCACTCGACCAATTGAAGGCAGACGTCGCCCGGCACGATGAGGTGATCAAGGTCGCCAAGGGTGAGATCTCCCAGATCGAGGAGAAGCTTGCCTCGGTGAAGCAGAAGTACCAGATGATGGTCGAACGCTCGAAGCGGGCACGTGAGGAGCAGGCGGCCCAGGATGCACTGAGGCGAGCGAGCGACGAGGCGACTGCCACCCGCTTCAGCGATATCGAGGAGCAGATCGATCGGATGCAGGCAGCCAATGACCTCAACCGCTTCACCTCCGCCACCTTGGACGAGAAGTTTCGTGACCTCGAGGAGATGGATGACATCGACGCCGAGATTGCCGAGCTACGCCGACGTGCGGGCCTGAAGTAAGGGGGGATGGGATGACAGCGGTCTGGATACTATCGGTTATCTTCATCTTCATCATCATCTCCTCGATCCTCAACCAGCGCCATAGCATTCGAAAGCGCAAGATCGATGCCGCGCTGAGGATGCGCGAGATGGAGCTGGGCCTGCCTCCGGGAACGTACACCGGATACAACCAGAAGTGGAACAAACACCTCAAGGAGGAGGATTGGGAGCAGTTCATCAAGAACTTCAAACCCACCTCCAACGGGAGCACCAACCGGGCTGACCTCAAGCAGGGGATCGACGATCTACAGGAGCGTCTGGATAATCTTGAAACAATCATGGCCAGTCAAGCGGCCGATAAATGAGAAGGATATAAGGGATGATTGGTATGGCAACAAAGCAATTGTACAGGTCCCCACGGGGAAAGATTTTTGGGGTGGCCACCGGCCTTGCCGAGTGGAGGGATCTTCCGGCCGATCCGGTCAGGCTCATCGTCTTCTTGAGCATTCTCTTCACCGGTTTCTTCCCGGGAGCTCTGATCTACCTGGTAGCAGCCCTCATCATCCCAATGAATCCTGAGCGTGGAAGCGAGACCCACTACCATCGCGAGGACGATGACTCGATCAGTGACAGCGAGCTTAAGGCGAAGTATGAGAAGCTCAAGCGCAAGGTGGAGAAGATGGAGAGCGAGATCCTGGACAAGGAGCGTGACTGGGACCAGCGCTTCAAGGGCAATGGTGACTGACATGCTCAACGATAGCAAGAAGACCAAGATCCTGCTCATCGTCGCCGTCATCGTGCTGGCACTCCTGGGAACGGCGGTGAAGGGTCTGGGCACACAGAACACCGGCAAGCCATCAAAGAGAGAGGCGGTGGTCTATCAGATGGAGGAAATGGAGTGCCCGGCCTCCCCGCTCCTTGGGTAATATCTCCTCAATCCTACAACGCCGCTTCAGAGTCTGAGGCGGCGTTTTCTTATTAGTTGCCTTGATTCCTCCTTCGAAAATTCCCTCTCTTTTCTCTTGCGTCCCATCCCATCTGCCGTTAGCATGGCACAAAGAGGTTTGTGTGCAGACAGAAGAGAGACGGCTCTACCAGATCATGACGATCATCATTGTGACCATGGCGCTCTTCGCCCTGGTCAGCGGAGGTCCGCTCTCCGTGCTCAAGGGGACCTTTTACCTCCAGGCTGCCAACGCACGCCTGATCAGTGACTTCACCCTCCACGGTCCCCAGATAGCCCTCTTCAATGCCGCCACCGTCGGCGCACTCGGCCTGATCATCGTCTTCTACGCCTCCATCAGCCTCTCCGGGCCGACGTTGGCGTGCATATTGACGATGATGGGCTTCTCCTTCTTCGGCAATACGCTGCTCAACTGCACCCCGATCATCATCGGTGTGTGGATCGCCAGCAAGATCGCCGGCAAGACCTTCGGCGCCTACTCGATCATCGCCCTCTTCGGCACCGCCCTGGGGCCATTGGTGACCTACGTCATGTTCGACATCGGCCTCTCCCTCTTCATCTCGATCCCCCTCGCCCTCTTCTGTGGGGTTTTGGCAGGCTTCCTCCTTCCCGCCATCGCCAGCCCCCTCCTCATCCTCCACCAGGGCTACAACCTCTACAACATGGGCTTCAGCTGTGGGTTTTTGGGCCTCTTCTGGGCCAATCTCCTGCGAACAGCGGGGAGAATGGAGGAGTTGACCATTGCATGGAACAGCGAGACCAGCCTCTCGATGCTCCTCTTCATCCCCCTCCTCTCCCTCCTCCTCCTGATCTTCGCCCGCACAGACGGACGGACAACCAGGGCCAATATCAATGAACTGCGGGCAATCCAGCTCTTGACCGGGCGCCTCCCCTTCGACTTCTTCGATACCGGCCAATTCGGGGGGACCCTGGTCAACATCAG
>CALFMX010000193.1 GCA_937902565.1 uncultured Spirochaetales bacterium | reverse complement strand
TCCCAGACAATGGACCTAGACTCCTTTGTCCCCATGCTCAGTGAGGCTATTATAAAGTCGTTCCTCGCAACCTCACTGTTGAGGGTTGCAGAGCGCCCAAGGGGGAGTGCGCGACACAAGGGGCTCTATACGGTACAAGCCACCCCCCTGCTCACCTATCTGGTCACCCCGATTCCTCACTCGGTATAGAAGAGCGTGCCGCTGTCGGCGAAGGCACGCTTCTTGGTGAGGATGAGGTAGGCGACAAATGAGGCGACCAGGTAGAACGCGCTGATGGCGATGGCAAGGCCGAAGAGGGCCGGGTTGTTGTGTGTCACGCTGAAGGCGGGCAGGTTCACCGAAAGGATGATCGGTATGGCCAACACGAAGACGATGCCCACCGAGTAGAGGTAGTCGGTGGCCACCGGTGTCTCGAACTCCGCATCGACGACTCGCAGCAGGGCCAGACCGGTGGGCAGGGTCCCGGTGGCGGTGCCGTAGATGACGAGCATACGGAAGAACTGGTGGTCACTGTAGAGGCGTGAGCAGTACCAGGGGAGGATGAAGACGGTGATGACGATCCCGACCAGGACGAGGACGAGGATGGGGACCCAGTAGCCTTGGACGGTGACCAGTGAGATCGCCCCTAGGCTCGAGGCGACGGTTATATCGACGGAGAAGCCGTTGATCCGGTTGAGCGTCCCGTTGTCGATCGTCGTCTCTACCCCTACCGAGCGCATGAAGAGTTTGACAGCGAGGGCACAGAAGGCACTGAAGATGAAGTTGATACCCCAGAGGCTCTCTGCAAGGTCCACTCCCAGGGGCCCGATGAGCCCCAGGGCCAGCGTCAGGGCGCTGAGGAAGGCCCAACTGAGCAGGTAGGTGGCCATGACCAGGGCGATGTGGTAGGTGAAGGAGTCGAGTGACTCCCCATCGGTCGATAGGTAGGCGCCGATGGGCCGCTCACTCTCCTGGCGGCTGAAGAAGCCGGAGCGGACGCTCTTTGCATTGATCCGCTTTGCCTGGTCGGCTGTGATCCAGCCCCGCTTGAGGCCCTGGTTGATCAGGACGACACCACCGAAGCTGCCGACGAGGAATCCGATGGCAGCCATCGTCAACCCCACCGATGAGGCGCCACGGAAGCCCATCTTCTCCCATCCCAGGGCGATGGAGTACGCCTGGCCCGGTCCGAGTTCGAAGCCGAGGGGGAGGGTGAACCCGATGGCGGGGAAGAGGTCGGGTGCGAAGGTTGCGATCATGGCTGCGGTGGCCACGAGGCCGAAGAAGCACTGCAGCCCGTACTGGGCCATGACGGCAGTGACATTCTCGGCGAGGATCCGCTTCCTCTTGCTCCCCTCGGGTTCCTTGCCGGTGACCCTGAGCAACATCGAGATGAAGGAGATGTTGAGCAGGTGGTAGACGATATCCCCGAGAAAGTCGTTGCGCAGTCCCCAGAGCGGGGCGATGAAGTTGTAGAAAACCAGCAGGAGAAGGCCGGCCATGATGGGGGCGGGTATGAGGAAGCGCTGCAGGAAGCGCACCCGGGCCCTGAGCAGCGCGGAGAAGAGCAAGGCGATGGAAATGATGCCGATGTGGTAGAAGAAATTCCAATTCATGGGGTGCCTCCTGTCTCTGTCTTTGCCCACTGCTGGGCATACTCCAGATACTTTACAATTGACCTGTTTCGCCGGATCCGAATCCGGTAGCGGACGCCACTGCTGGTGATCTCAAGGGTGTTCTTGGCGTTGATGACCGTCGATGTGATGGACGGGAAGGGGAAGAGGATCGTCTCCCCATCCCGCATCCCGATCATGAAGCCATCGCTGCCAAGGGTGAGGGTGAAGCGCCGGCTGATGGTGCTGAGTCCCTTGCCCTCGATCCTCTGCAGGAGTACTCCCTGATCGGGGGGGAAGGAGAGGGTGCGCCCCTCCTCGGTTCCCAGGAATTCACGCTCCCACTGGTGCCACTGGGCAACGTCGTCGAAGGGGAGATCTGCACCGACAAGGCGGTCGTGCACATCAAGGGAGACGCTGAGGGCGCACTCTGAACAGGAGATTGTCCGCCTGTGGGTACCTATGGTGCTCGCATGCAGGCAACCGGGACAGAGGTAGAGCAGTTTCTCCAACCCCTCGGCTCCCCGTCTTGAAGTGAAGGAGAGGGGCGCTCTTTCCTGTTGGTTGCGGTAGGAGTAGTTCAGGTACTCGCCGAGCTTTTCGAAGAGGGCGGCGGTGGAGAGGGCCCGGATCTCCTCCTTGGAGAAGGTATGGACCACCCGTATGGAGGGTGTGCCCCTGCGTCCCTCTTCGGCCCATCGGGGCTTGAGTGCGTAAAATCCCTCTAGGTTGAGCACCACGACCTGGACATCGTAGATCTTGACCAGTTTTGCCACCGCCGCCTCGAAGCCGACGGGCTCCCCATCCCAGGTACGCGTCCCCTCGGGAAAGAGGCCGACGACATCACCGCCCTTCAGGGCCTCGCCGATGGAGCGGATCGTGTGCATGTCGCTCCTGCCCTGGATCTTTGAGATTGCGCCGATCCACGTCTCCAGGAGGGGGCGCAGGCCAAAGAGGTTGAAGAGGTAGGAGCCGGCTACCCAGCGGATATGCACCGGGGAGGCAGAACTGATGATGAAGGGGTCCATGGCGTGGGCATGGTTGGCCAGGACGAGGAATGGTGGCTCGATATGGGCCAGTTGCTCCATCTCTCCTGTGTTGATGGCATTGCGCCATATGAGCCACCGCCCATAGGTCGGCTGGGCGAGGCGAATAAAGCGTGGTTTTCTAGACACAGCAACCATAGTTGTATGAATGTTACTGTGCTTCCTGGTCGCTGTCCACGTGAATCGTAGTGAAATACTGAGAAATCTGATGGAAACGGGGAGAAAAATCTCCCCGTTTACCGATGGTCACTCTCCTAGAGAGAATCGACGTAGGGGCGGGCCACCTCGGGGTAGTTGGTGAAGATGCCGTCACACCCCCAGCGGTAGCAGTTCTCCAGCGCCTCCATCGTGTTGACGGTCCAGACGTTCACGCCGATCCCGTGTCTGTGGCACTCGGCAACCTTCTCCTCGTCGAGGGAGGAGTAGGCGGGGTGATAGTACTCGAATCCAAAGTGCTTGATCCCATACCCTGCGTTCACCAGACCGGGGTTGGGGACCAGGACACCACAGGGGAGGGCGGGGGCAAGACGCTTGGACTCGATGAGGCTGAGGTGGTTGAAGGAGGAGATGAGGACCCGCCCTTCAAGGTGATGGGCCTTGATCAAGGCGAGGGTCTTCTTCTCCAGCTCAGGGTAGTAGATGACGCTGCTCTTGATCTCGATGTTGGTGCTGAGGGGGGTGGATGCAACCCACGAGCAGTACTCTTCAAAGCTCGGGATCGCATGGAATGCGCTCCCATCTCCCCAGTGAGCTGCTGCATTGAGCTTCTGGAGCTCTGCGAGGGTATAGTCGATGACCCTGCCGGTGCCATCGGTGGTACGCTCGACCGTCTCATCGTGGATGATGACGACGTGTCCGTCTCTTGTCAGCTGGACATCGAGCTCGATGCCATCACTGTTGGCCTCGAGCGCCTTGTGAAAGGCAAGCATTGTGTTTTCAGGAAAAAAGCCGCATGCGCCACGATGAGCATAGATCTTCATGATATCTCCCTCTACTTCCTTGAACGTGATGATAAAGCATGTGAATGTGGATGGTCAATGCGTGATTGCCGGGACTCACATCCGTCTGTACGCCCATCGGGTATGGATCTCATAAAAAATAAGCAAAGTTCATCACATATTCAACAAAAATCAACATATATCTTAGTGTATGGGAGGATTAGGCAAATGTCAAAAGAAATATTATTTTGTTATTTTTTTTCTGTAAGAATATTATAATTGCTAGCTTAACAACAAATTAATAGGAATTTATCAGAGATGTATCATGCTCTGTCTATATGGGCCTGATTTTGTGTCATTTCTCTATAAAAGCATATAAATCAATATAAAATATACAATTAAATTCTTTTAAACAAATTACTAAAACTATTGCTTGCGGTTCAACAAAAGCCGGCCTATACTAAGTGTACTGATAACGTTTTCAAGTAGAATGTTCATCATCCGACTTGAAATAGACCATATGGAATGTACCTTTTGGATTCAAGATGGGCTATAATGCAGGAACAGCGGGCATGGCTCGCTGCTATGATCGGGTTTCTGCCTTGATGGTCGTTCACCCGTGCTTGAATACAAAATCATGGAGTGTTTGATGGCAAAAAACAAAGAAGCGAAAGCGATACGTGGGGGAATACAAAAACCCCAATTTTGGATCGAACCCTACTTGTTCCTCCTTCCGTCCCTGTTGATTTTCGGGATGTTCTTGTACTATCCCTTCTTCAGGACAATTTTCCTTAGCATGTTTTTGACCAACAAGACCGGCCATGCCAAGATCTTTGTTGCTTTCACCGAAAAGGACAACTACCTGGCGCTCTTCAAGAGCGCATCGTTCTGGGCAAGTGTGCGCGTGACCTTCAAGTTCGTCTTCGCCGTCGCCTTCGGTGGCTTGCTGATCGGCCTGACCTCCAGTCTCCTGACGGAGAAGAAGTACGCCGGGTCGAACTTCACCGCCGCCGTCTACGCCATGCCGATCGCAATAGCCTCGGCTGCTGCCTCGATGGCGTTCAAGATGGTCCTCCACCCGACCAACGGGTTGCTCAACAACATCATGGGTACGCAGATCAACTTTACCGGTGATATGCGATATGCCCTGGGCTCGGTCATCGCGGTGACGGTCTGGCTCACCAGCGGTATCAACTTCATCTTCATCAGCGCGGGCCTGCGTAACGTGCCCGCCGAACTGTACGACAGTGCCGCCGTCGATGGGGCAGGGTACTGGCGCCGGGTCTGGTCGGTGACGATTCCCTCCATCTCCCCGACACTCTTCTTCCAGATCATCATCAACATCATCGGGGCCTTCCAGTCGTTCAGCCAGATCAAGCTGCTCACCGAAGGGGGGCCGGGTGATACGACCAACGTCATGGTCTGGTCGATCTACATGGATGCGTTCAGGAACTTCCGATTCGGATCGGCGGCCGCCCGTTCGGTCATCCTCTTCCTGATCGTGATGGTCATCACGGTCATCCAATTCAGATTTGAGAAGCGGGGGGTGAACTACTGATGCGTATAACTACCGTACAACGAAGAAAATTGCAGAATGCCGGACGCTTTGTCCTGAATATCCCCTTGATGCTGGTGATCCTGATCCCCTTGCTCTACACCTTCTCCATCTCGGTCATGCCACCGGATGAGATCTACAACAACCACTTGATCCCCACCTCGGTCAAGTTCACCAACTACGTCCAGGCGTTCACCAACCCGTACTACAACTTCCCGCGGATGATCCTCAACTCCTTCGTCGTCTCCACGACGGTGATGCTCGGTCAGATGATCACCTGCTCGCTTGCCGCCTTCGCCTTCTCGTTCTTGGAGTTCAAGGGCAAGAACCTGCTCTTCCTGGCGGTACTTGCCACGATGATGGTCCCCGGCGAGGTGACGATCATCGCCAACTACCTGACGATGATGCGATGGGGATGGCTGGACTCCTACCGCGCCCTGATCTTCCCCTTCCTCACCAGTGCGATGGGAATCTTCCTCCTGCGCCAGTACTACCTGACCTTCGCCAAGGAGCTCTACGAGGCGGCGAAGCTCGACGGGTGCAGCAACCTCCGGTTTTTGGGCAGCATCGTCGTGCCGCTCTCCCGCCCCGCCCTCGGCGCCCTCGGAGCCTACGTATTCCTCAACACCTGGAACCAGTACATGTGGCCACTGTTGGTCACCAACTCCCGCAACTATCGGACGGTGCAGATCGGTATCTCGATGCTCTATGACATCGATGCGGTCTCCCTCGGCCTCATGATGGCCGGTGTGGTGATCGTCATCGTCCCGTCGCTGAGTATCTTCGTCTTCATGAACAAACAGCTTATCAATGGTTTGATGAGCGGGGCTGTGAAAGGATAGCCCGGAAACATTGGTCCTGTATGGGTGGATTTTCCACCCCGAAAATATAGAAAAGGAGAAAAGGAAATGAAAAAGACATTAGCTCTTATTCTTGTCGGACTCTTGGCAGTCAGCTTTGTATTTGCAGCTGGATCCGGAGAGGCCGCTCCAGCAAAGGCTGCTGGCCCGGTCAAGATTACCTTCTGGCACTCCATGGGTGGAGTCAATGGCGAAGCCATCGCGGCAATGGTCAACGAGTTCAACACCATCAACGAAGGCAAGATCGAAGTAACCTATGAGTACCAGGGAACCTACGACGAGGGGTTTGCAAAGCTCCAGGCGTCGGGTGGCAACTATCCCTGTGACATCATGCAGGTCTACGACATCGGTACCCGGTACATGATCGACTCCGGTTGGGTCCTGCCCATGCAGACCTACATCGAGAAGGACAAGTGGGACATCAACCAGATCGAGCCGAACATCGCCGCGTACTACACCGTCGACGGTACCCTCTATTCGATGCCGTTCAACAGCTCGACCCCGCTCTTGTACTACAACAAGACCGCGTTCGAGGAAGCCGGCATCACCAAGGTCCCGACAAACTTCGATGAGATCTATGAGGCTGCAGCCAAGCTCAGAGTCATGAACGCAGACGGAAGCGTCAAGCGCTACGGCTTTGGAATGGGCAACTACGGCTGGTTCTTCGAGCAGTGGATGGGCAAGCAGGGCCTGCACTATGTGAACAACAACAACGGACGCGGCGAACAGTACGCAACCGCCGTTGCGTTTGATTCCAACGGTGGCGGACTTGCCATTGCCAAGGTCTGGGACAAGGTCCTCAAGGAAGGGATCGCCCCCTACCTGAACATCGGTAACAACGATGCCAAGGCAGCCTTCATCTCCGGCAACATCGCCATGACGCTCGAGTCCACCGCGGCTCTCAAGTCCCTCTTGCTGAACATCGGCGATCGCTTCGAGGTCGGTGTGGGATACTTCCCCAACATCAACAAGGGCGACAAGGGTGGTGTATCGGTCGGTGGCGGAAGCCTCTGGATGCTGAACACCAAGGACACCAGGCGCGAGGACGCAACCTGGGAGTTCGTGAAGTTCATGATCTCCCCGGAGCAGCAGGCCAAATGGAATGCCCAGACCGGTTACTTCCCGATCACCGTTGCTGCAGCCGAGACCGAGACCTTCAAGAAGAACATTGCTGAGTATCCGCAGTTCCAGGTCGCCATCGACCAGCTGCACGACACTGCTCCCCAGTACGCAGGGGCACTGTTGAGCATCTTCCCTGAGGCCCGGAATGTGGTCGAGTCCTACATTGCACGTCTTGCAAACCGCACCATCGACGCCAAGGGTGCTGTCGACGGCATGGCAAAGGACATCAACAAGGCGCTCGCTGAGTACAACTTGGTCAACTACTAAGCTGTTGTCGATTGCCTTCGGGCAATTGAATCACCACACAAAAGAGGATCGCTGCACTACTGCAGCGATCCTTTTTGTTATAGGTGAGAGTGGAACGATTACCCGTCAGCTTTTGTCGTGCCGCTCCTTCGGGACGGTGACACAACCATCGGGAAGGATGATCACCTTCGGGTCTGCCACGCCCCGCTTCCGAGCCCGGTCGAGGGCTTCGTCCACCGCTCTGTTCAGATCATCGATCGGCTCGAGGAAGAGGGAGCGGATGGTCTTGTCGTCGAGGTCGGTGAGAGCCATCACGGTGATCCGCTTGGAGACCGCCGCCATCTTGGCCGCCTTGTGGTAGCCGAGCTTGTAGGTGTCGTTGATCTTCTCCAGTGCATCGTCGGGGGTGCTGCTCGAGCTGAGCAGGCGGGCAAACTCCTCCCCTCCGATCCCTTCGCGACAGGAGGCGACGAGGATCAGCGTCCCCCCGTCCTTTACTGCCAATGCCCCGTTGTCGATCGCCTTCTGCGCCTGGTAGAGGTTGATCTCCATCGGGAACTTCGCCACCGAGATGACGACATCGGTGCGGCTCGGGATCTGTACACAGAAGACCTGCTGTGCCACCTCCACCGCCTCCTCAAAGCTCTCGATGAGGTCCCCGCCGGTGGCGCTGACCACCTCCTGCTCCTTGTTGAGCACCGTCATCAGGGCGTAGATCGGCGCCTTGATGTGGAGGAGGGCATCCATCATGTCCTCATGGACCGGGTTTCCCTCCAGGGCGAGGGCGCACGCTTCATCGGCGATGGCGAGCTTGTGGTTCGCCTCGATGGTCCGGTAGCCGGCGATGCCGGGCAGGAACGCCTTCCGCCCACCGGTAAAGCCGGCGAAGTAGTGGGGCTCGACACTGCCGGTGGCGATGATGCGGTCGCTCTTGAAGAGGAGTGTGTTGAGGGTGATCGGCGTGCCGTTGCGCGTCGTCCCTACCTCGACGAGGCTCTCCTCATCGGTGGCATCATGGCTGACAAGCCGCCCCTTGAGGCGTTCGGCCCAGGGGCCGAGCAGCTGGGCCAGCTCACGCTCCGCGACCGCGCGGTGCGCCCCGGTGGCCACGAGGAGCGTAATCATCTCATCGGTGATACCCGCTTTCTCGAAGCGGGGCATCAGGGCGGAGAGCATCGCCGACGTCGGGGTGGGGCGGGTCGCATCGTTGATGATGACCAACAGCGAGGTACACCCCTCAAGGAAATCATCGAGAGCGGTGAGGGCGCCCTCGAAGAGCGTCTCCTTCGCCTCCCGTCCCAGGTCATTGGGTTCATAGATCCCGATGAGGTGTTCATCGGCGAGGGTGAGCGTGATATGCTGCCCCTTTGTGTACGGTAGCTCTATGACCATTTGTTCACTCCTTCTCTGCCCTGTCACGCTCCCAGGCCCGCTCCATCGCCACGATGAGCGGCATCTTCTTGCCCGAGAGGAAGCGGATCATCGCCCCCCCTGCCGTACAGACGTAGGAGAAGTCGCCAAGGTTGGTGAAGCGCTCGGCGGCGGTGATGGTATCCCCCCCACCGACCACGGTATAGCCAGGGGCTGCAGCGATGGCCCTCCAGATCTCCTTCGTCCCGAGTTCCCACCGTTCATCCTCATAGATGCCGGCCGGTCCATTGACGAAGACCGAGCCGGCGCCTTCGATCTCTTTGGTATAGGCGGCGATGGTGCGCTCCCCCAGGTCGACGAAGAGCTGCTGCTGCAGTTCGCGTGAGTGTGCAATCTCCTCTATGGTCGCCTCCGCCCGCTTCCCATCGCGCTCATAGGCGAAGTCGGTGGGCAGGATGAAACGATCCGGCCAGGTACGCAACAACTCCTCTGCCTCTTGGATGAAGCCGGTCAGGTCCTTTTGTGCAAGGAAGGCGCGGGTGCGCTCCCCGAGCTCGACACCGCTGGCAAGCAGCATGACATCGCTCGTGATGCCCCCGGTGAGGATCCGGTCGGCGGTCCCGGATGAAAGGACGTTGCGCATCATGCCGAAGGCATCGCTGATCTTCCCTCCACCGAGGAAGAAGACACAGGGGTGGATGGGGGTGGACGCCACCTTGCTCAGCGCCTCGTACTCGCCGAAGAGCTGGCGCCCGCCGACAGTCTCCATCACCTCCTGGAAGGCGATCATCGAGGGGGCACTGCGGTGTGCGGCGGCAAAGGCATCGTTGACGTAGAGGTCGGCAAGCGGGGCGAGGGAGCGGATGAGCCAGGTATCCAGCATCTCTGTGGGAGTGAGTTTCACCTCCTTCTCAAAGGCGGTGAGCTCCTCTCCCAGGTAGCGCAGGTTGCCAAGCAGGACCGCTTCCCCCTCCTTGAGGGCCTTGACCCGGCTCTGTGCCGCCGGACCGCAGACATCGTCGATGTACTCGATTGTGTAGCCGCTCAGGTTGCTGAGGATCTGGGCATGCTCTGCAAGCGGGATGAGGTTCTGGTAGTCCAGCGTATCGCCCTGGTGGGCGATGATGGCGACCTTCGCCCCATTGTCGAGGAGGTATTTCAACGTCGGGATCGCCTTCTCGAGGCGATTGGTGTTGATGATCTTCTTGGTCTTCACATCGATGGGGGAGTTGATGTCGGGACGGAGGATCACCGTCCGTCCCGTGACAACCACGTCATCGAGGCTTCTCATCCTCGGTCCGCTCATCGCTTCCATGCTCCCATGCCGAGGTAGGTGTTCGTCGCCTCGGTGCCGCTCTCACGGCTATCCTGCATCTTCAGGGCTGCACGCACTGCGTCGATGGACTCGGGGATCACCACCGCCTCCTGGGGGATGTTGATGGCGAACATCAGGTCACGGCCACACTTGACCACCGAGTCGGTCCAGAGGGCGATCTCATACATGTCACCACGGCTGTTGCCCAGGTCCCTGGCGTAGCGGAAGAGGCTGGCATTGCCCAAAAATCCCTCGGCGATCGAGACGAGGCGGATCCTCGGGTGCTTGGAGAAGATCTCGATGGCCTCCTCGACGGAGATATCCTTCTTGGGGGTCATGACGACGGTGATGATGTGCCCATGGGTGACCGGGGTGTGGACGAGGATGCCGGTGGCCTCGACATGGGGCATGATGGTCATGAGGTCGAGTGCCTGGTGGCTCGGCGCCTTGTCCATCTGGAGGGCGTTGGTCAGGCCACGATGGTAGTCGCCCGGGTCCGCGACCCGGCGGATGATCGTGATGGCCACTTTCTCAACCCCGACGGCGCGGTCGATGCAGTCCACCGCCCTGATGAGGCCGGTCGTGTTGCAGCTGGTGAGCTTCAGGTAATCGACCCCGAGCCCCTTCTCGTAGTTTGCATAGCCATGGAAGAAGACGTCGGCGATGGCATTGGACTCCCCGCCCTGGAAGATCGCCTTCTTCTTGTACTTCGTGTAGATCTCCTTGTTCTTCAAACCAACGCCGGCGCTGGTTGCATCGAGCATGATATCGACCTTCTGCACCAGATCCTCTAGGCTTCCGCTGATGGGGATCCCTGCCTTGTCGAGGGCGGTGGTGTCCTGGGGGTTTGCCGTATAGAAGTCATAGGGCATCCCCTTTTCCCTCAGCGCCCTGACGCTGAGCGTCGGAGCGACGTCGGCGACCCCGACGAGCTCCATATCCTTCTGTAGGGCAACCCCATCGGCCAACCGCTGCCCGATGACCCCGTATCCTGCGACTCCTACCTTGATCTTCTTCATCTCGTTACACTCCTATGTATTTTTGTAATATTGGATTCTTATCTCACGTCCGGCGTCAGGACCTGGACGTTCTCTTCCCTCAGTTTCTGGACGATCGCCTCATCGGTGATCGCCTCGTCGGTGATGATGTAGTCGAGCTCGCCGAAGGTGCAGAAGACATTGATGCCTGCGGTATCGAACTTCGAACCATCGATGACGGCGTAGACCTGCTTTGCACTCTGGACCATCAGGTGCTTGATCTCCGCCTCATAGGGATTGAGGGTCTCGAGCCCGATGGAGGCCCTCACCCCGCTCGCCCCGATGAAGCTCTTGTTGACCTCGACCTTCTTGAAGAACGCCTCGGCATCGGGGCCCTGGGTCGACATGTTCTGGCTGAAGAGGTGACCGCCTGCCAAGAGGAGCGAGACACGGGAGCCGGCGAAGATATTGGCCACCGGCAACGAGTTGGTGAGCACGGTCAGGTTCGAACGGCCCACGAGCAGCTTCGCGATCTCCAGTGTCGTGGTCCCGGCATCGAGGATGATGGTGTCGTTCTCCTCTACGAGGCTTGCCGCCAAACGGGCGATCCGTTGCTTTGCTCCCTGGTTGCGGTATTCGCGCTGGGTGAACGCACTCTCGAGGTTCTTCTTGAGCACATACGCCTCACCGCGGCGGCGCATGATGAGCTCGTGCTCCTCCAGAGTGGCGAGGTCACGCCTGATGGTGGCCTCGGAGGCGTCGAAGCGGCTGAAGAGGTCTCGCAACGCGATTGACCCATGCTCCTCGATGAATCGAAAGATGGTATTCTGGCGACTGTTCAAACTCTCCATCGTCCCTCCAGGTAGTGTGATTAGTATAGCATGGTTTGCAGGAGATGCAATGCAATCCAATCATAATATTGCATAATATTGCATTATTTGAAAGAAAATGATTGAATTAATCATCCCCATGTGGGACACTGATATATGGATGCCGCAAGGTCGTTTGGGCCCTTGCTGAAAAGCGTGTGCACCCGTATGCTGGACATACAATGAAGGAGGAACACTGGAATGATCGTACGCAAGAAAGACACCTTTGCACCTGGATATACCACGGTAGCCGCCCTGGATGGCCCCCACAGCGAGCAGATGCTCGACTTCGGGGTCCTTGTCCTACCCAAGGGCGAGAGCGTCACCTGCTCCCTTCCCCTGGAGCGGGCATGGCTGCTCATCAAGGGGAAGGTCTCCTTCACCTGGGATGGGGGAGCGGCGGTAGGGGAGCGCCACTCCTGTATCGATGAATCGGCGGTCGCCCTCCATGCGCCCTCTGCTGTCACCATCACGATCAAGGCCCTTGAGGAGAGCGAGCTCGGGGTCGAGCGGTGCAAGAATGATACCGACTTCCCGGTCCGTTTCTACGACAAGGATGATGTAAAGAGCGAGGTCTTCGGTGCCGGCGTCCTCGCCGAAGCGAGCAACCGGACCGTCAGGACGGTCTTTGACGGGGAGAGTGCCCCCTACTCGAACATGGTGCTCGGTGAGGTGATCAACCACCCGGGCCGCTGGTCGAGCTACCCGCCGCACGACCATCCGCACCCTGAGATCTACCACTACCGCTTCTTCCCCTCCCAGGGCTTCGGTGTCTCGGTCCTCGATGAGGATGCCTTTGTCGTCCATGACGGTGATACGTCGATGATCAGGCCTAATACCACGCACTCCCAGGCCGCCGCGCCCGGCTATGCGATGTACTACATCTGGATGATCCCCCACCTCGAGGGTGACCGGTGGCTGCCCACGACCCGCTACTACCGGCAGGAGCACACCTGGATGCTGGAGAAGGGCGTGAAAATCTGGCCGGAGATTCCCGCAGAGATGTAATGGTGACTGTGATCTAAAAAATGAGCCGGAGGGAATTCCCTCCGGCTTCTTGTTGGTCAGATACCCGCTTTCTCGCGGATGTAGGCTCTCGCCTTGAGCGCATACTCAAGGGGATTGGCCAGTGCCGGGTCCTGTTCGGCCTCGACGACCCACCACCCGCGGTAGTCGGCCTCTTTGAGGATCGTGAAGATCGGCTCAAAGTTGATGCAGCCATCGCCGGGGACGGTGAAGACACCCTCCTTGACGCCCTTGAGGAAGGACCACTTGCCGGCGATCGCCTCCTCTCTCTTCTCCCGTCGCACATCCTTGAGGTGGACGTGGCGGATCCGGGGGAGCCACTTCTTCAGTACGGCGATCTCATCCTCTCCGCTGAAGACGAGGTGGCCGCTGTCGTAGAGCAGGCCGACGAGCTCGCTGTCGGTGCACTCCATCAGATGGTCGATCTCGTCCGCTGTCTGGACGCCGGTTCCCATGTGGTGGTGGTAGGTGAGGGCCATGCCCATCTCCTTGGCCTTTGCCCCCAGCTTGTTCAATCCATCACAGAGCTTCTTCCACTCCTCTTCGGTATTCACCGGCTTGGCGTCGAAGACCGGCAGGTCCTGTCTGCCCTGGATCGAGTTGCCCTGCTCGGCAACACCGACCATCTTCGCTCCCATCGTCTTGAGGAAGGTGCAGTGCTCGACGAAGTCACGCTCGACCTCCTCGTACGGCTTGGTCGTCAAGAAGGTGCTGAACCAGGCGTTGCAGATCTGCAGGCCCCTCATCTCGAGCGCCTTCTTCAGGACATCGGTGTCCCGCGGGTACTTGTTGCCGACCTCGCTGCCTTCAAAGCCGGCGAGCGCCATCTCGCTGACACACTGCTCGAAGGGGATCTCTCCCCCGAGCTCCGGTAGATCGTCGTTCGTCCAACCGATCGGTGCGATTGCCAATTTGATCTTGTTCATCCTATACCACCTCCCTAGAATTCTCTGGTCTGTGCAATTTCGTCCTGCATCTCGCCCCACGCCTCGACGACGGCTGGGTTGTTCGACACCTCGGCTGTCCCGACGCGCCACCAACTCCCGTACCCATCGGTCATCGATTTGGGTGCGACCTTGCAGTCGATGAGCACCGGCCGCTTCTCGTCGAGCGCCCGACGTACGGCCGTTTCAAGTTCCTCTGGATTTCTCGCCTTCAGGCCGACGGCCCCCCAGCTCTCTGCGTTGAGGGCGTAGTCCACGACCAGTGAGGCCCCTTCCAGGCGCCCGCTCTTGTCGTCGCGTGTACGCCACTCGTTGCCGTAGTGGACGATTCCCTGGCTCGCCTGCAGGTTGTCGATGCAGTGGAAGCCCGCATTGTCCAATACGACGACGATGATCTTCTTCCCCTCCTGCACGGCGGTCAGAAGCTCGGTGTGGAGCATCGTGTAGGCACCGTCGCCGATGATGACGACGACCTCACGGTCCGGGTGGGCAATCTTCGTCCCCAGTCCGGCTGCCACCTCATAGCCCATGCAGCTGAAGGCGTACTCCATGTGGTACGTCCCCTCCACCCGGGTTCTCCAGACACGCTGCATGTCGCTGGGCACCGAGCCGGACCCGCTGATGACGATGGCGGAGTGGGGCAGGAGCTTGTCGTTGAGCTCACCCAGCACCCGTGCCTGGGAGAGCAGAGAGGGGTACTCCTCGCCGTAGAGGCGATCGACCTCCTTGTTCCACTCTCGCTTCTCCAGGGCCAGGCGATCGCCCCAGGCGCTGGTGTACCCCTTGAGGGCCGGGTGCGTTGCCAAGGCATCCAGGGTCAGCTTCGCATCGGCGATGATGGGGAGGCTGTTGAGCTTGTAGGCATCAGAGCCCGCCACATTGATCGAGACGAAGCGGCACTCCGGATTCTGGAAGAGCCACTTTGAGCAGGTGGTGAAGTCGCCGAAGCGGGTCCCCACCCCGATGATGAGGTCAGCATCTTTGGCAAGCCGGTTGGACGCCTGGCTGCCTGTCACCCCGATGCCGGACATGTTGTAGGGGTTGTCCCACACCACGGTCCCCTTGCCGGCTTGGGTCTCGCCGAAGGGGATTGCGTAGCGTTCGCAGAGGGCGGCCAGTTCATGCCCGGCCTCGCTGTACCTCACCCCCCCGCCGGCGATGATCATCGGCTTCCTGGCTGCCTTGAGCAGGTCGGCGAGCCGATCAAGCTGGCCTTGGCTGGGGATTCGACGCTCGATGTAGTGCACCCGCTTCTCGAAGAACTCGACGGGGTAGTCGTACGCCTCGCCCTGTACGTCCTGGGGCAGGGCGATGGTGACCGCCCCGGTCTCGGCCATATCGGTGAGGGTGCGCATCGCATTGAGCATGGCGCTCATCAGTTGCTCCGGCCGGTTGATCCGGTCCCAATAGCGGGAGACGGCGCGGAAGGCGTCATTGGCGGTGTTGGTGTAGTCGTGGGGAATCTCGATCTGCTGCAGCACCGGGTCGGGCTGGCGGCAGGCAAAGACATCCCCTGGCAAAAGCAGGACCGGAATGTGGTTCGCCGTTGCCGTACCTGCACCGGTGACCATGTTCAGGGCCCCGGGGCCGATGGAACTGGTCACCGCCATGATCTTGCGCCTATTGTGTTCCTTGGCGAAGGCAGTGGCGGCGTGTACCGCCCCCTGCTCATTCTTCGCCTGGTAGAAGGGCAGCTTGTTCCCGCTGTCAGCGAGGGCCTCTCCGATGCCCACGACACAGCCGTGGCCGAAGATGCCGAAGACCCCCTCTACGAATTTTGATTCCTCTCCGTCAAACCACACATATTGGTTGTCGAGAAACTTGAGCAAAGCCTGCGCCATGGTGAGGCGTATTGTCTTCATCGTATCTCCTCTTTACAGTCCGAGTTCAGCCTTCATCTCGGCAATCGTTACGCTCCTGCCCTCTCTCAGGCTCTTGCCGGCGGCCAGGGCGGCGACCATATCCTCGATTCCGTCCATGCCGTCGACCAGCACCGTACCGTCGGTGAGGATTGCATCGGCGAAGGCGGAGATCTCATCTACGAATGCGTCCTTGTACCGCTCCAGGAAGAAGTAGAGGGGCTTGTCGGACGTGACATCATCGGCGTTGGAGAGCTTGACCCTCGAGGGGGTGTCGTTCTCGGCCTGGGCGCAGCCTCCGCTTCCGAAGACCTCGACACGCTGGTCATAGCCGTAGACCGCCTTGCGGGAGTTGTCGATCACCCCGATGGCGCCGTTGGCGAAGGTCAGTGTGACGATGGCGGTGTCGATGTCCCCGGCCTTGCCGATTTCTTCATCGACGAGCACGGCCCCGACGGCGTGGACGCTGGTGATCTCGCTGCCGGCCTGGTAGCGGGCCATGTCAAAGTCATGGATCATCATGTCAAGGAAGATGCCCCCGCTGACGGCCACGTATGCCGGCGATGGGGGAGCCGGGTCACGGCTGGTAATCTTGACGATGTGGACATCCCCGACCTTGCCCTCTTCGACGAGGTCGCGCACCCGCTTGAAGTTGTGGTCGAAGCGGCGGTTGAAGCCCAGTTGCAGCTTCACCTTGTGCTCCTCAGCCACCTTCACCGCCTGCAGACCCTTTGCCACAGAGAGGTCGATTGGCTTCTCGCAGAAGACATGCTTGCCGGCCCGTGCCGCTGCGATGGTGAAGTCGGCGTGGGTGTCGGTGGAGGAGCAGACGAGGATGGCATCAATGGCAGGGTCATTGATCAGGTCCATGGCATCGGTGGTGACCTTCTTGATACCGAGGCCGGCCGCCCACTCCTTGATGTTCTCGTTGATGACGATGTCGCTGATACCCGCGACACGTACCGAGGGGACGAATCGGGTGATGTTGTGGGCATGGAGTTTTCCGATCCTTCCTGCTCCGATGATACCGACTGTTACGATTTTGTCCATTGCGTGCTTCTCCTTGTCACATTATGGTTATGATAAAATGCCGTAAGTCTGGAAACGTTCTCATTGTGTTCAAGGTATACCATGTATCCCCTATTTGTAAAGGAATTTTGTGTAGAATCAGTGAATATCGGCAGAGAATTGCCATTGACAAATCAAAAAATCGGCGTAAACATAGTAAGTATGGTAACGTTTTCAATATTTTCCTTGTAACTTGCCCCTTTTTTGGCACCGAGGCAGGGAGCGCAATCGCAGCGGATGTGCCATTGTGCGCGGCCGATTGCATCAATCGGGGACACGAGGATTGGAGACGAATCAGTGGGTCAGGAGGAGGATCAGGGCTTGCGTCGTGTGTAATATCGAAAGGCTTGAGGCCGCGATGAGTGTTGGAGTTGTGTCCCCTCATCCCTTCTCGCTACACTAGTGCAATAGGTGGTGTCATGGTCAGTATCAAGGATATAGCAAAGCTCGCTGATGTATCGGTCTCTACCGTCTCCCGGGTTTTGAATGAACAGGAGCACGTCAGCATCGAGAAGCGTACTCGGGTGCTGCAGGCGATCAAGCAGACAGGGTATGTGCCCAACCGGGCAGCCCGCGATATGGTGAGCAAGCGGACCACGACCATCGGTGTCGTGATGCCCGAGACCTTCAACATGTTCCAGCGCCAGCTCTTCTCCATGGTCGCCCACCACCTGGAGCAGTTCTCCTACTACACCAGTTTCTACTTCTCCTCAACGGACCTGCAGGGTGAGCGTGCCTGCCTCAATCGGCTGAAAGCCGACCGGTTGGATGGCATCATCCTCCTGCATGAGATCATGATTCCGGAGTTCCAGACGTACCTCGAGGCGAATGCCATCCCCACGGTCTTGGCGACGTTCAGCCGAAAGGATTGGCAGGCCACGTCGATCACCATCAGCGAGGAGGATGCCGCCCTGACTGCGGTAAACCACCTCATCTCGCTTGGGCATCGCAAGATCGGCTTCATCGGAGGGGAGAAGTACGGCTTCGCCTCGGTTCGATTGGAGGGGTACAAGAGAGCACTCAAAGATGCAGGGATCGACTTTGATGAGCAGCTGGTGGTACAGGCCCAGACCTATACGATGGAGGAGGGGGCTGTGGCCACCCGCACACTGATAGATCGTGCCACCCCCTTTACGGCGCTCTTCGCCATCACCGATGAACTGGCGCTTGGCGCCATCCGTGCGTTGGCTGACCGTGGGCTCTCTGTCCCAGACGATGTGTCCGTTGTTGGGTTTGACGACATCGAGCTTGCTTCCTACTCCGTCCCCCGATTAACAACCATCAGGCAGCCCATCCCGGAGATGGGACAGATGGCCGTGGCGTTGCTCTACTCCCTCCTGACTGGCAGTAGCCGCACACCGCTCTCCATCTCCCTGCCCACGACCTTCATAGAACGCGAGTCCACCGCCCGCCTTGTGTAGGGCACTGCCGTAGAGAAGCGTGTGGCGCGCCTTCCGGGCACAAGGAAGGGGTAGTCAAGTCAGGATCCACGATCAATCTGTTGAATCGTGAGGTGTGGGGAAGGAGGACCCATGGTCAGACGGGTGCATGTAGTGTTCAAGACCCATTTGGATATCGGGTTCACCGATTCGGCGGCACGGACCGTCAAACGGTATTACGACCAATTCATCCCCAAAGCGGTGGAGGTGGCCGCCCGGCTGCGCCATCGCGGCACCACGGAGCGCTTGGTGTGGACCACCGGCTCCTGGCTGATCAAGCGCTATCTTGACCAGGCTGACGAGGCGGGGCGCTCCGCCCTTGAGGAGGCGATCGAGCACGGGGATATCCGGTGGCATGGGCTGCCGTTCACCACCCATACCGAGCTGATGGACTCCCACCTTGTGCGCTATGCACTCTCCCTCTCCAAGGACCTCGACCACCGCTTCTCCCGAGAGACCATCGCAGCGAAGATGACCGATGTGCCCGGCCACACCCTGGCCCTCGTCCCCTACCTCGCGGAGGCGGGCATCCGGTTCCTCCACCTGGGGGTCAACGGTGGTTCCCCCCTGCCCGACGTACCGCGTCTCTTCAGGTGGCGAGCCCCCACCGGTGAGGAGGTTGTCGTGCAGTACGACGCCTCCTATGGTTCGAGTGAGCCAATCGGGGAGCTCGAGGACCTCCTGGTCATCGAGAACAGCGCCGACAATATGGGCCCGCCGAGCGAAGCGGAGGTAGTGGAGACCTTCCGCCGTCTCCGGCGCGAGTGGCCCGATGCCGAGATCCTTGCCAGCGACCTCTCTGCCTATGCCCGGGCAATCCTGCCATCTGCTGAAGAGCTGCCATTGGTGGAGGCGGAGATCGGGGATACCTGGATCCATGGGGTCGGCAGTGACCCGTACAAGGTGAGCAGGTTTCGCCGCATCCTTGCATGGATTGACGCCAATCCGTCATCCCTCTCCAACGACCGCTTCATGGACCAGTTGCTCCTCGTCTGTGAACACACGTGGGGACTGGACTTCAAGAAGTACCTTGCCGATTACACCAACTGGTCGGTCGATGACTTCCATCGGGCACGGGAACGGGACCTGGTCGGTCCCGACGCCATACCTGATGAGTACCAATTCATCGAGGAGTTTGCCCAAAGGGAGCATGAACGGATCTTCTCCGCCTCTGATACCCGGCGTGAGCGGAGAACCTACTCCGCCTTCACGGCGGCCCATGAGGAGCAACGCTTGTATGTGACGGAGGCGATAGCCGCTTTGGAGGAGGGGCAGAGGGAGAGCCTGCTGCAAGCGCTCACCCTCCCTGCCCCCATGGGCAATGGCACACCCATAGAGGTTGGAGATGAGGTGTCCATCGGCTCTCACCGCCTCGTCTTTGGAAGCGATGGGTCGCTTGAGAGCTACTGCAGCGAAGATGGGCGAGATCTGGCCGGAGGTGAGGGGATCGGAGTCTACCGCTACCAGTCCTTCTCGGCCAAGGCCTATGAGGCGTATCACCGCCAGTACAACCGCAATTTTGAGAGTGAACGGGCATGGGTTCTGCCTGACTTCGGCAAGCCGGGGATGGAAAATGCCATACCCCCAGCCGAAGACCGCCTGTGGGGTGTCAATCTGACTTCACTCAAACGTTTCGATGGCGATGGCCCCGTTGAGGTGAGGGCTGACCTTCAGTGTGAGGAGGGGAGCCCGAGAGGCGCTCCTCGATATCTGAGTCTCTCCTATCGATTCACAACCGAGGGGGTGCTGCAGGCGATACGACTCACCTGGAGAGAGAAGGAGGCGACCCGGCTGCCCGAGGCACTCTGGCTCTCGGTCGCCCTCTCCTTGAGGGAGGATGGGGAGTGGCGGATGATCAAGATGGGCAGGCGCCTTGCGATGGACAACACGGTGAGTCGAGGAGCACGTTCGGTGCACGCTGTCGAGGGGGTGGAGTACTCTATGGGTGAGGATAGACTCCTCATCACCAACCGTGACTCCCCGCTCCTCTCGATCGAGCGGCGCAAGTTGCTGCGCTTCGATGATGACCTGGCCACGGTGGGGGGGACCTTCCACTTCAACCTCTACAACAACCTCTGGGGTACCAACTTCCCGCTCTGGTATGAGGAGGATGGCTTCTCCGTTCTGGAGTTTGAGGGGAGGTTTTCATGAAACGAAGGTACGGCGATCGCCTACTGCAAGGGGCTGCTCCTTGCTGTCCAGGCGGGCGGGATAAAGTGATATTCGAGCGTTTTGACCAAACTTTACATTGGAGTGGAGATGGTCTATATTCATACGCACTGTCAACAGGAGGGAGGTTTTGATGGATACAAAGAAGATTGTTGAGTTTGCAAAAGAGATCCGCAAGCACACGCTATTGACGATAGGGACCCTTGGGGTCGGCCACATCGGCGGGGCGCTCTCCATAGCCGATGTGCTCGCCCTGCTCTATGGGAAAGTGATGAACGTCGATCCTGCAAACCCCTTGTGGGAGGAGCGCGATATGCTTGTCATCTCCAAGGGGCATGCCGGACCGGCACTCTATGCGACGTTGGCACTCAAGGGCTTCTTCCCGATGGAGGAGCTTGCCACGCTCAACCAGGGGGGGACGAGGCTGCCAAGCCACTGCGACCGTAACCTCACGGCGGGGGTCGACATGACCACCGGGTCGCTCGGCCAGGGTTTCTCGGCTGCCTGCGGCCTCGCCTATGCCCGCCAGCTCGATGGCAAGAAAGGGTACGTCTACGCCATCATCGGGGACGGGGAGAGCCAGGAGGGGCAGGTCTGGGAAGCGGCGATGTTCGCGGCCCACTACAAGTTGGACCACCTCATCGCCTTCACCGACTACAACAAGATGCAGATCGACGGGAGAACCGACGAGATCATGGACCTGGGCGACATCGAGGGGAAGTGGAGGAGCTTCGGCTGGTATACCCAGCGGGTCGACGGCCACGATGTGGAGGCCTTGGATCGAGCCGTACGGGCGGCACAGAAGAACGCCGGCACGCCTTCGATGATCATCATGGATACTATCAAGGGCAAGGGCGCCTTCTTCTGCGAGGGGCAGGTGGGCAGCCATAGCATGGCCTTCGATCTGGACAAGGCCAACGAAGCCGTGGCACGACTCGGATAAGGAGGAAGACGATGGCAACAAAAGAGATGCGCAGTATATATGTGGAGACCCTCATCGAGCTCGCCGAACAGGACGAGCGGATCATGGTCGTCGAGGCGGATTTGATGAAGGCCCATGGGACGACGAGCTTTGCCCAGCGGTTCCCGGGACGGGCGGTGGATGTGGGGGTCGCCGAGGCGAACATGGTCGGGGTCAGTGCGGGCCTGAGCCTGGGCGGGAAGATCCCCTTTGCCGCCACCTTCGGCTGCTTTGCCAGCAGGCGGGCATTCGACCAGTTCTTCCTCTCGGCAAACTATGCCCGGCTCAACGTGAAGCTGGTGGGCACCGACCCCGGCATCACCGCCGGCTTCAATGGCGGGACGCACATGCCCTTCGAGGACGTGGGCCTGATGCGTATGGTCCCCGGCCTGACGATCTTCGAACCGTCGGACCCGGTGAGCCTCAAGGCCCTGATGGCCCAGAGTGCCTCGATGTGGGGGTGCACCTACATGCGCTTGCCACGCAAGGCGGTCGAGCCGATCTACGAGGAGGGGGAGGAGTTCACCCTCGGCAAGGGAAAGGTACTCTTCGATGGCAGTGATGTGACCATCATCGCCATGGGTGGGGTCCTGGTAGGGGAGGCGATCAAGGCGCATGGTGTGTTGAAGGAGCAGGGCATCTCCGCTACGGTGATCGACATGCATACCGTCAAGCCCCTCGATGAGGAGCTGGTGCTCCACCACGCCCGCAAGAGTGGGGCGGTGGTGACGGCGGAGAACCACCAAGTGGCCGGCGGCCTTGGCGCGGCTGTGGCCAACTATCTCAGCCGGGTCCATCCCACGCCGATCCGGATGGTCGGGATCCAGGATGAGTTCGGCCAGGTGGCGACACAGGGGTGGCTGCAGCAGCACTACCGTCTCACCAGCGACGAGATTGTGGCCCAGGTCAAGGACCTGTTGGCGACGAGGTAAATGCCAGAGGCGGCAGGGAAGGGGAGGTGTCCATGCAGTGGCCGATCATCGGGGTCAATCTTCCGAGAAATACGAGTTTTGCTTCGTTGGATGCACGGCTGGCCGCGTTGGCCCGCGAGGGGTTCGACGCGGTCGAGATCAGCCTGGATACCTTCCCCCTGATCATCGAAGGGCGCATCTGCCAGCCATGGGTCGATGTGCTCAAGGGGGTGCTCGAGCAGCACCCGCTTCGCTACACCGCCCACATCGGGCGTGGCCTCGATCTGCGCAGTACGGATGATCCCTCCCTGCACCGCAGCGTCCTCCTCGCCTCGCTCGAGGTGTGCCGGCAGCTGGGCATGGGGGTCCTGGTCCTCCACTACGAGGTCAAGACCGATGACAGACGCATCGAGGAGCAGTTTTTCGATGCCCACCGCTGGGCTGCCGATATCGCAGCCGAGTATCGAGTGCGGATCTGTGTGGAGAACATCGAGGTGGAGCTCGTCGAGCCGCTGGTGGATTTCATCGAGCAAGTCCGGCACCCCGCACTCTTCTTGACCCTTGACACCGGCCACGCCTTCCTCGCCTCACGCTACTTCGGCTTTGATTTCCTGGGTGCCGTCTCATCGATGGCGCCCTATCTTGGACACGTCCATCTCAACGACAACACCGGCTCTTTCGAAGAGCTCAGGGTGAGTGACCGGATCGCCTATGATGCCATGCCGATGGGCATGAGGAGGGAGTTCGGCAAGGGGGACATCCACCTGCCCCCCTTCTATGGCGCCGTCCCCTTTGACGAAGTCCTCTCCCTGCTCCCTGCCTACAGTGGCTCCTATGTCTGTGAGTACATGTACGATGACTATGGACCGTTGAACCACTCGATCCAGGAGCGGGTACGCACCCATATCACTGCCTCGCGTACGCCCAATCCCGTGCATTGAGGGGTGCGAAGTGCACTGCCGTGGTGCATATTGAAAACGTTATTAGGAAACGAGGGTCCACATTCAGGCGTCTAGGCAAACACAATAAGTTTTTGTTGACAAGTGGCGGTTTTGATGCAACCATAAATATGGTAACGTTTTCAAACAATGGAGTGTCGAGAGATTCAATCGTGTGTATGATCCTTCGATGTGAAGGAAAAAAAAGGAGAGATATGCCATGAAGAAAAAGTTGTTGATCATTGGCCTGGTCCTGCTGACCGCCACTGTGCTGGTCGCACAGCCAGCCGCAGAGAAGAAGTACGCCACTCTGCAGATCTACGCAGCCCTGGACACCGAAGAGGCCCAGTACTACATTGAGGCGTTCGAGAAGTCCACTGGTATCAAGGTGGAGTTCGTACGGATGAGTTCCGGTGAGGTCGGAGCCCGGATCGAGGCAGAGAAGAACAACCCGCAGGCCAGCGTATGGTTTGGTGGATCGAACACCGACCACATCAACGTCCATGCCAAGGGTCTCTTGATGCCCTACAAGCCAAAGACCGACTTTGAATTGGCCCCCATGCTCCATGCAGACGACTACGGGTGGAACGGCTTCTATACCGGTGCGATCGGGTTTGTCACCAACACCGAGTTCCTGAAGAAGAACAATATTGAAGCCCCGCAGAGCTGGGCAGACCTGCTCAAGCCGGAGTTCCATGGCCAGATCGAGATGGCCTATCCGTACACCAGCGGGACTGGATACACCGCATGGGCAACCATCATCCAGGACAAGGGCCTCGAGAAGGCATTGGATTGGTGGGAGCTGCTTGACAAGAACATCCACCAGTACACCGCCAGCGGAACGGCGTGTATCGCCCGTGCCGGCCTCGGTGAGTGTGCAGTCGGCATCGCGTTCTCCCACGACATCATTGCCAAGGGCGTCGGGATGGGCTATCCGCTCGTCATGAGCTTCCCGAGCGAAGGGACCGGCTTCGAGGTCGGTGGTGTATCGATGATCAAGGGCGCTCGCCAGGTCGAGGAAGCCCAGATCTTCATCGACTGGTGCTTCAGTGAGGAAGCCCAGAACCTCTTCAAGAAGTACTCCCGCCTTCCCGTCAACCCCAAGGCCACCGTTGCCGAGGGCGCGATCAAGCTGAGCGACATCAATCTGATCGACTACGATGCAGTTCAGATGGGCCAGCGCAAGGATGAGTTCGTCACCGCTTGGAGAGATCGAATCGGTAAGTAACTCAGAGTAAGAGATGTATGTGGTGCAACCTCGGTGGTGCCGGTAAGCAGAATCCGGGGTTGCATTTTGTACCATGAGGTGGACGATGAAACAACATTCAAAAAGTCGTATCCAACAGATCAATGAGATCAAGAAGCTGATCAGGGAGCCATTCCTCTTCATTTCCATTCTGGTCATCTTCTACCTGTTGATTGTGTTCGTTATTTTTCCGATCTTCCAGGTCTTCAAGACCAGTTTTATGGTGGATGGGCATTTCACATTGAAGAACTACCGTGATGTACTGCGCCAGTCGTACTACATACGGCCCCTGTTCAACTCGATCCTTCTCGGTGTGCTTGTCGCGACAATCGGCACCTTTGTAGGATTTGTCTTCGCCTATGCCATCACCCGGACCCCGATGCGGGGGAAGGGAATCTTCCGCCTCATCGCCACCTTCCCGATGGTCAGCCCCCCGTTCGTCGTGGCCCTCGCCTGTATCCTGCTCTTTGGGAGAGCCGGGATCTTCGCTGGTCTCTTGGGGAATATTTATGGATTGACAGGACTTACCATTGTCGAGACCATCGCATACGCACCGACGGCATTCTTGGCGCTCATCGGGGTGTTGCAGGCCATCGACCCATCCCTTGAGGAGGCTGCCATGGATTGTGGCGCCTCACGGGGCAAGGTCTTCTCCACCATCATCCTCCCGTTGGCCCTGCCCGGCATCGTCAGTGCCTGGCTCCTGGTCTTCATCCAATCGCTTGCTGACTTCGGTACCCCGATGATCCTCAGCGGGAACTACCAGGTGCTCTCGGTGCAGGCGTACCTGCAGATCACGGGAATGTTCGACCTCGCCCGCGGTTCCACGCTGGCGATCCTCCTGCTGCTGCCAACCGTCATCGCCTTCTATCTGCAGAAGTATCTGCTGTCGAAGAAATCCTATGTGACGGTCACCGGCAAGCCGACCTCGGCGACCATCAAGAACCTCGAGTGGTACATCAAGTACCCCGTCTATGCCATGTGCCTGATCTTTGCCTTCATCGTGCTGCTCTTCTACGGCATGGTGGTGTGGGGCTCCTTCCAGAAGCTCTGGGGTGTTGACTCCACCCTCACGCTGCGCAACTACGTCCAGATGTGGAAGATCGGGAAGAAGTACATCAAGGATTCGCTCCTGCTCAGCTTCATCGTCACCCCGATCACCGGAGTCCTTGGTATGTTCATCGCATACCTGATAAGCCGCAAGCAATTCGTCGGGCGTAACCTGATGGAGTTCTCCAGCATGCTCACCTTCGCTGTCCCGGGGACAGTGGTGGGTATCGGCTACATCCTCGCCTTCAACAATCCGTCCTTCTTCATGCCGGTGACGTTGACAGGCACGAGTATCATCATCATCGCCCTGTTGATCTTCAGGAACCTCCCGGTCGGGATCCGCAACGGAGTGGCCGCCATCGAACAGATCGACCCCTCCATCGAGGAGGCTTCGATCGACCTGGGCGCAGACAGTGGGGTCACGTTCCGCAAGGTGACGCTTCCCATGATCACACCGGCGTTCTTCTCGGGCTTGGCCAACTGCTTCGTCCGTTCGATGACGGCGATCAGTGCGATCATCTTCGTGGTGAGCGGGCGGTGGAACTTCATAACCGTGGCCGTCCTGGGATTCGTCGACAACAGCCAGTACGCCCAAGCAGCGGCGATGAGCTTGCTGTTGATCTCCATCGTCCTGCTCGCCTTGGGGGTGATCCAGATCATCACCAACCGGTTGGGCAAGGGGATGCAGTCATTTTCCATCATAGAGCAGTAGGGGGCAGAGATGAAACGAGCATACTTGGAATTGAAAAAACTTACAAAGTCATTTGGCAAGGGCCAGGATATGGTGGTTGCCGTGGATGCAATCGACCTTGATGTCCAGGAGGGCGAACTGGTTACGCTGCTCGGACCCTCGGGGTGTGGGAAGACGACAACGCTGCGGATGATCGCAGGCTTCCATACCCCCACCTCAGGTGATGTCCTGATCGACGGGGTGGCCGTCAACGAGATCCCGCCGAACAAGCGGCCGACGGCGATGGTCTTCCAGAACTACGCACTCTTCCCTCATATGACGGTCTTCGAGAACATTGCATACGGCCTCAGGATCCGTCGTGAGTCCGATGAGCAGGTGAAGGAGAAGGTCGGCCGTATCATGAACCTGATCGGCCTTGAAGGGCTCGCAGATCGCCAGCCCCGCCAGCTCTCCGGTGGACAGCAGCAACGCGTCAGCCTCGCCAGGGCGATGGTCATGGAACCGAAGGTGCTGCTCTTCGATGAGCCGCTCTCCAACCTCGATGCCAAGCTGCGGGTCTCGACTCGCCTCGAGATCAGGAAGTTGCAGCAGCGGTTGGGTATCACCAGTGTCTATGTGACCCACGACCAGGAGGAGGCGATGACGCTCTCCGACAAGGTCGTGATCATGGACCGTGGCAAGATCCAGCAGATCGGCTCCCCGGTGGAGATCTACAGCCACCCGGCCAACCGGTTCGTCGCCGGGTTCATGGGGAAGGCGAACTTCCTCGAGGCTACGGTGAAGGAGCTGGGAGAGAGTGAGGTGGTACTCGAGTACTGCGGCAAGACCATCACTGCGCCGCGGTGGGACAAGAGCATCAAGACGGGTGATGAGGCGACCATCGTGGTCCGCCCGGAGTCGGTGTTCCTCGATCCGCCTCGCGAGGATCTGATCGAAGGGACGGTAGTCAACTCGGTCTACTTCGGCTCCCAGATGCTCTATGAGGTCGAGATGCCCGACGGGAAGCTGCTCCAGGCTGAGATTGCCGACCCGCAGGACCACCTGCTCTTCGACAAGGGGCATAGCGTTGGCCTGTCGTTCAAGAGCCGCAGCCTTCATGTGCTTGCAAAGGAGTGAACCCATGAACACTGACATCATCATGATCGGACACATCTCCCAGGACGTCCTCATCGACCACCAGGGACATCGCCAGGATATCGTGGGCGGCGCCGTCGTCTACTCCTCCTTCGCCGCCAGTGCCGGGGGGGCCAAGGTGAGGGTCATCACCAAACTCGCCGCCGGGGACAAGGGGATCCTCTCTGATCTGCAGAATCCGAACGTCGAGTGGGAGGTGCTCCCCTCACGGGCGAGCACGTCCATCAAGAACACCTATTTCACTGCCGACAAGGAGCGGCGGGAGGTGGTGCTGCTCTCACAGGCAGACCCCTTCACCATCGAGGAGATCAGCAGCACTGCGCCGATCTTCCACCTGGCAGGGCTCTTCGGCGGGGAGATCCCCGATACCGTGATCAAGCCGCTCTCTCTGCGCGGGCAGGTTGCCATGGACGCCCAGGGGGTCCTGCGCTGCCTCGATGAGACGGGCCAGCTCGCCTTCTACGACTGGGATCGAAAGGAGGAGCTCCTGCCCTCTATCACCTACTTCAAGGTCGATGCGGCGGAGGCGAAGATCCTCACTGGCCTCGATGACCGCGAAGCGGCTGCCCGTCAGTTGCAGAAGTGGGGGGCCACGGAGGTCATGCTGACACACAACACCGAGGTGATGTGCGTCGATGCGAATACCGTGGCGGTCGCTCCCTACACCAACGAGAACAACAGCGGGAGGACCGGCCGGGGTGATACGACCTTTGCCGCATACCTTGCATGGCGAAGGGCGCACTCCATCGAGGAGTCCACCCGCTTCGCCGCTGCCCTCTGCAGCCTGAAGATGGAGACACCGGGGGTGTTCAGGGGCAGTCTCTCCGATGTGCTTGAGCGCATGGAGAGGGATTCGGCGCTCTGATCGCCAGGGTCAAGAGGAGAGGGGAGTGCGTCTCTCCTGAACAGGACAATCGATACAAGAGGGGGACTCTCCATGCGGGAGCCCCTCTTGCTCTACCCCGTGATGTGGTAGATCGAGTAGTTCCAGTTCATGATCTCCGGTTCGAAGAGATCGAGGTACTGCTCCCAGTTCAGGTCATACCGTTTCTTGTTGTTGCCGATTCTCCTCGGGACCACGATATAGTCGTAGTCGGTGATCTCTCCATACGGTTCGATCCCCTTCGGGGCCTCGTCCTGGAGCTCATGCTTGGTCAACACCAGGATCTTGCACCCGTGGTGGTCATGGAGCAGCGCCGACTTGATCTCCCGCTCGGTGGAGGATTCGATGTAGAGCTTCCCCTCATGGATAATCGAGGTGCCCTGGACGATGAAGTCGAAGGTTGTGGCGGGGAAGATGTTCTCGGGGTTCCCCACCAGCGTCTTGGTGATCGGGTCGAGTTCGCCCCCTGCGCTGATGATCTGGATCTTCTCGAGGTTGATGTGGTGGCTGTAGAATTGGGAGAGGATGCCCGCATTGTGGGTGTAGAGGCGGTAGGTGGTCTTCAGCTCCTCCATGTGGTCGATGAAGATCTGAGCCAGGTAGTAGGTGGTACTCCCGGCACCGAGGCAGATACTGGTGCACCCCCCCTCGGGTGAGGAGACGTGGATCTTGTCGAAGACGCCGTTTGCGGCCTTGATGGCGATGCGGTTCTCGCCGTTCAATACCGACAGCTCGTTTGCCGAGGCGAGCCCGCCGAAAGGCAGGTCGATCAGGACGGCATTCTTCCGGTCGAAACGGCCCGAAGGGCCGGGCAACAGCGGCATCGCCAGCGCGCCGATCATGGCCGGTTGATCGAGCACGGCGCGTTGCCGGTAGCCTTCCGTGCCGGAGGATGCGGAAACGAGGATTGGCCGCCATGGCCTTGCGAAGGCTGCGATGCGCGCC
>CALFMX010000192.1 GCA_937902565.1 uncultured Spirochaetales bacterium | reverse complement strand
TATAAAAAGGGGGGTAAAAAAAAATCTAAGATTTTTTTTTCTTTCCCCCGCCTGTTCCCCCCCCCCCCGCCGTCTCTGGGTATCGACAAACCAACATATAAACAGCAGCATGTAGACCATACAAGCAGGCGAACGGTAAGTCACCGGCCGGTTCTAGCCAGGCCCGACAAGAGCAAGGGCGCCGTTAGTGCCCCCGTCAAACAGGCTCTTGGCCTCGTCCACGGCGTGAAACTTGGCCGCCGTCTCCATGCCCTTGCGCCTCTGGGCCTCGACGCGGCGCCAGTCCCACTCGCCCTCGACGGCGAGGTCCACGTCGCTCAGGTCGGCTTCCATGTCGCCGAGCTGCTCCTCGCCGCCCTCGATCCACCCGCCCGGCCTCTCGGGCAGCATGCCGGCGTCGTCGAGGATGCGCGCCGGGTGCACCGTGAACCGCCCGACCTTGAAGACGTACTTGCTAATGGCCGTGGCCAAGATCTTCCTCTCCCAGCCGCCCTGGGGGTCGGCCTGACCGCGGACCCTGCGCCGGCCGAAGCCCGGGTCGAGCCACGAGGTGGGCACGGCGGTGCCCCGCGGCAGCCAGTGCGTCACGATGTACACCCACTTGCGGTCCCAGCAGAGCACCTTGCTCCAGACCTCGTACCGCTGGTACGGCCCCACCTCGCGGTGGAACGAGCACTGCACCGAGCCGAGCAGGATCCCCAGCGGTCCCCTCATCGGCTCGCCCGTCCGCGGGTCCAGGATGAACCTGCTCCTGGTGTTGTGCGTGAGGCGGCGCATCGAGGGGCGGAAGAGGTACGACACCAGGTGCGTCCGCGACACGTCCAGGTCCGTGAAGAAGGTGCTGTTGGACTTGTGCAGGTTGTAGTCGATCTCGAGGAGGGGCGCGTGCGTCGTCGAGATGATGGGCTTGAACAGCGCCCTGGGCCCGAGGCGCGGGCTCTTGCGGAGGCGGAAGTGGTAGATGATGGTGTAAAATACGCGCAGCTAATACAATTTCGCGAGTCAGCTTTTCTTCTCTCTAAATTCTTCCCTTGCCAGCGCTTGGTTCAGAAAGGGGGATCCGAGCCAGAAAGTACACTTGCCGTCCACGCAAAGGGCATGTTCTTCCAGTTGAGCAGCACAAACAGCAAGATGCCGATGCGCTTCGTCCGCCCGGGCCCCGTCAGGAAGTCCTGCAGGAAAGCCTTCCACTCCGTCTTCCACGCCGCGTACCCGACGGCCGAGATGGCCATCGGGGCGAAGACGGGCCCGATCAGGGCGAACGCGTCCATTCGGCTTGCCGCCGATGCCATCTTTTACGCCCTTTTACTGCGGTCCTCCCTGCCAAACAACTATTATCCTCCGCGAGCGTCGTGGCGCGCTGCTGTACTTGTCCCGATTTTGTCCTGCGGTGGTGGTTGTGCTGAGGATGACGATGATGCGCGGCGATGCCTCGAGATGATGGCCGTCCGTAGCGGAACCAGTGCGAGGCCGATGAGCGCGACGATCGTGCCGGTCACGACCGGCGGCATCAAGGCGTCGATCCAGTTGGCGCCGCCGCCGGCGCGGCCGTTGGCGATCCAGACCAGGACGCCGATCAGCGTGTAGGCCAGGCCGCAGGCGATGATGGCGCCCAGCGCCACGCCGATGTTGGCGTTCGGGCCGGCGCCGGCGTAGCCGGTCACCGCGATCACGCCGCCGATGAAGGCGAAGCTGGAGCCCAGGTAGCTCGGCACCCGGCCGCCCACGAACAGGAAGAAGATCAGCGTGCCGATGCCCGACATCAGGATGGCGACGTTGGGGTCGAAACCCATCAGCAGCGGCGCCAGCACGGTGGAGCCGAACATCGCCACCACGTGCTGGGCGCCCATGGCCACGTTCTTGGGCCAGGACAGCCGTTCGTCGGGCGCGATGATGACGCCGGGCTCGGCGTCGTCCGCCAGACGCCAGCGCGGAAAGTAGGAGTTGGACATGGATTCCCCGGGGTGGTACGAGAGGGTTTCAAACTGCGAGCGGGCGCCAGTGTAAAGGGGGCCATCAAGCGGGGGCAACGTTTAAGTTTTGCCGGCCGATTGCCGTATTAGTGGAAACCCCGAAATCCCAGGCAAAGGAACAGTCATGGCGATCAACAGCATCAGCGGCACCTCCCGGATCAGCAGCCTTGCAGATCTGTGGGCCGAGAAGATCCAGGCCAACAAGGAAGCGAAGAACGCTTCGGGGCAGGATGCGGTGTCGGTGACTGCGGAAGGCAAGATCCGCGTCAACAATCCGGGCGCCACCAAGGTCGGCAACGCGCAGGCCACCGAAGAAACCGACAACGACGACGAATACACCCGCCAGATCAAGGAGTTGCAAAAGCAGCTCAAGCGCATCATGGATCAGATCGCCAAAGTGAAGGCGAGCGGCATGTCGGCCGAAATGAAAGCCCAGCAGTTGCAGGCGCTCAATGCGCAGGCCCTGCAGATCCAGGCGCAGATCGCGCAGGTCATGGCGCAGCAGGCCCGCGCCATGAAGGGCGGCGTGTCCGCCACGGCCTAGCGCCGAACGCCGCGGCCGGCCGGCTGCGCTGATGGGCCGCATCAAAATTTCTGATTGGACGCATCGCGGACCAGACATTACTGTCTCCGGACAAATCTAAAACCACGGAGACAAACCATGCACGCTATGCGCACAGCCCTGGCCGGGGCGTTGCTGGCCGTTTGCGCGGCGCCGGCCCTGGCCGGCACCGTTACGGTGATCACGTCGTTCCCCAAGGACCTGACCCAGGCCTACAAGACCGCGTTCGAAAAGGCCAATCCCGGCATTACGCTGGAAATCCTGAACAAGAACACCGTGTCGGGCATCGCCTTCGTGCGCGAGACGCCGGCAGGCCAACGCCCCGAGGTCTTCTGGGCGAGTGCGCCCGATGCGTTCGAGGTGCTGGGGCGTGACAAGCTGCTGGCCAAGTCGGCCGACATCGCCAACAAGGACGTCCCCGACAAGATCGGCAGCTACCCCATCAACGATCCGGGCGGGATGTATCTGGGCCAGGCGCTGGCGGGCTACGGCATCATCTACAACGATGCGATCATGCGCGCCTACTTCGCCCTGCCCAACAAGGCGGTGAAGATCAACAGCGCCGATGAGATCAACAACTTTGCAACCCTGAAGGCAGTGGTCGAGGATATGCAGAAGAACAAGGCTGCCCTCGGCATCCAGGGTGTCTTCGCATCGACGAGCATGGCGGCAGGGAATGCCTGGCGCTGGGAGACCCACCTGGTCAACGTACCCATCTACTGGGAGCTGCGTGAGAAGAACATCCCGTTTGGTGAGAAGACCCGCAACTTCGACTTCACCTACAGCGCACAGATGAAGAACATCTTCGACCTCTATCTGAACAACTCGACCACAGCCAAGGGGCTGCTCGGGGCCAAGAGTGTCGACGATGCGATGGCGGAGTTCGCCCTCGGCCAGGCTGCCATGGTGCAGAACGGCAACTGGGGTGCCAGCCAGATCCTCGGTGTCAAGGGCAACAAGGTCGCTGACAAGGATATCAAGTTCATGCCGATCTACACAGGCGTGAAGGGCGAGGAGAAGATCGGCCTCTGCGTCGGGGGATATCTCCCCCCTGGAGGAGTGACCCAGTTCCTCACCTGGCTCTTCTCGAGCCCGAGCGGCAAGGCATTCGTCAAGAACGACCTGATGTTCATCACCCCGTTCAACACCTTTGCCGACAACGAACTACCCACCGATCCGCTGGCCAAGGATGTCATCCGCTGGATGAACAAGGATGGCGTGACCTCCCTCAGCTGGGACTTCTCGATTATCCCGAGCAAGGAGTGGAAGAACCAGATGGCAGCAGCCCTCGGCGATTACATCGCCGGTCGCAAGAGTTGGAACGAGGTAGCCGCCCATGGTGCCGATGTCTGGAAGCGTGAGTTCGATCTCACCAACTAGGTAGTGCATCACCTATGAAGACCGCCTTCCTCTCTATGGGGGGCGGTCCTCTTCTCTGAGGAGCATCCATGCAAAAATCCATCCAAAAGTACGCCGCTCTCTTTGTCCTGCCCGCCCTGACGTGCTTTGTCATCGCCTTCCTGGTCCCGATGATCATGGGGGTGGTGCTCTCCTTCTTCCGGTTCACCACCGTCCTCGACGGGCACTTCATCGGAATGGAGAACTATCGCAGGATCTTCATCGACCGGGAGTTCACCAATGCCCTGATCTTCAATATCCGCTTCACCCTCATCAGCGTGGTGACCATCAACCTCGGGGCCTTTGCCCTGGCATTGCTGCTCACCGCAGGCATCAAGGGCACCAACGTCTTCAGGACGATCTTCTTCATGCCCAACCTCATCGGCGGCATCGTCCTGGGCTGGATCTGGAACCTCATCATCAACGGGGTCCTCTACTCAAAGGGGATGACGGTGGTCAGCGACCCCAAGTACGGCTTCTGGGGCCTGGTCGTCCTGATGAACTGGCAGAATATCGGCTATATGATGGTCATCTACATCGCCGGTATCCAGAACATCCCCGTCGAGCTCATCGAGGCGGCCAAGATCGACGGGGCCGGGCAGGGGACCCTGCTCAAGAGCGTCATCATCCCCTCCATCGCCCCCTCCATCACCATCTGTACCTTCCTGACCCTGACCTCCGGCTTCCGCCTCTTTGACCAGAACCTGGCCCTGACGGCCGGCGACCCGGGCAAACAGACCGAGATGCTCGCCCTCAACATCTTCAACACCTTCTACGGCCGTACCGGCTTTGAGGGGGTGGGGCAGGCCAAGGCGGTGCTCTTCACCATCCTTGTGGCCCTCATCGCCCTGACCCAGCTCGCCTTCAGCCGCAAGCGAGAGGAGGAAGCAGCATGAGCACACCAAAGAAGCGCAGCCATCAGATCATCCTCTTCGTCCTCCTGGCCATCCTGGCCCTCTTCTTCCTCGCCCCGATGTTGATCGTCTTCATGAACTCCTTCAAGAGCAAGTTCTTCATCTCGAGCGAACCGTTCAAGTTCCCCAATGCCGATACCTTCACCGGACGGGAGAACTACATCGAAGGGGCGCGCAAGATCAAGTTCGCCAACGCATTCGGCTACTCCCTCTTCATCACCGTCTTCTCGGTCATCGGCATCTCGCTTGCCACCAGCATGCTCGGCTGGTACCTGACGCGGGTGAAGACGTGGTTTACCACCACCGTCTACTACCTTCTGGTCTTCTCCATGATCGTCCCCTTCCAGATGGTGATGTTCACCATGAGCAAGACCGCCAACATGCTCCACCTCGACAACCCCATCGGCATCCTCGTCCTCTACATCGGATTCGGTGCGGGCCTGGGAACCTTCATGTTCAGCGGCTTCATCAAGACCATCCCCCTCTCGCTCGAGGAGGCGGCGATGATCGACGGGGCGACCGCACCGCAGACCTTCTTCATGATCGTCTACCCGATGCTCAAGTCGACCGCCATCACGGTGGCGATCCTCAACGCCATGTGGGTGTGGAACGACTACCTCTTGCCATACTTGACCATCGGCATCGAGTACAAGACGATCCCGGTGGCCATACAGTACCTCAGGGGCGGATACGGGGCCGTCGATATGGGGGCGATGATGGCGATGCTGGTCCTGGCCATGATCCCCATCATCATCTTCTACCTGGCGATGCAGAAGCACATCATCCAGGGTGTCATCGCCGGTGCGGTGAAGGGCTAGCATGAATAGCACCAATGCACGCCATGGCGGTGTGCTGCTCCACCTCACCAGCCTCCCATCCGATCATGGTATCGGGGATCTGGGCCGGGGCGCCTACCGCACCGCCGATTGGATCAGTGAGAGCGCACTCACCCTCTGGCAGATCCTCCCCACCGGGCCCACCGGCTACGGCAACTCCCCCTACGCCCCCCGCTCCTCCTTTGCAGCCAACGAACTGCTCATCGACCTTGACGCATTGGTCGAGGGAGGCCTCCTGGAGAGGGGGAGGGTGGATGATCACCCACCCTTCAGCCCAGAGCGGGTGGACTTTACCCGTGTGCGCGCATATAAAATGCCCCTCTTGATGGAGGCCGCCGAGCACTTCATCACCGCCGATGGGACAGCCACGTCCGCCTACCGGCACTTCTGTGCGGCCAATGCCCACTGGCTCGATGACTACGCCCTCTTCCAGACCCTCATCTCCCACTTCGGCGATAGCCGGTGGATGAGCCACTGGCCAGCCGAGTATGCCGATCGCGACGAGGCCGCTCTTGCTCGCTTCAAAGACGAGAATGCGCTCGCTATCGAGAGATGGCGGGTGTTGCAGTACTTCTTTGACGAGCAGTTCACGCGCTTCAGGTGCTATGTCAACGGCCTCGGAATCCGTCTCATCGGCGACGTGCCGATCTTCGTGGCCGTGGACAGCTGTGATACCTGGCAACACCGTCACCTCTTCAAGCGCGACAGCGCGGGGACCTTCACCCCGGTCAGCGGCGTACCGCCGGATATCTTCAGCAGTACCGGACAGTACTGGGGCAACCCCGTCTACGACTGGTCCGCCCTCGAGAAGAGCGGCTACACCTGGTGGATCGACCGTATAAGGCGCCTCTTCTTTTTGACCGACATGGTCCGCTTCGACCACTTCAAGGGCCTTGAGGCGACCTATGAGATCCCTGCCCACCATCCGACCGCCGAGCATGGCACCTGGGTCAAGACCGGGGGGGCGGCCCTCTTTGATGCTATCCGCTCTGCGTTGGGCCCCCTTGATATCATCGCCGAGGACCTCGGCCTGATGAACGACGAGGTGATTGCCCTGCGCGACGGGAACAACTTCCCCGGCATGAAGATTCTCCAGTTCGGCTTTACCCAAACCGAGGAGGGAGCGGCCAACTACCATGATGACTTTCTGCCCCACAACTGGGGCGAGCCCTTTGTCGCCTACACCGGCACCCATGACAACAACACCACCCTCGGCTGGTACCGCTCCCTCTCGGCACAAGAGCGGGAGATGGTATGCACCTACCTCGGTACCGGAGAGGAGGGTGTGGTCAAGGCGATGATCCGCGCCCTGATGCTCAGCCACGCCCGCATTGCCATCATCCCGATGCAGGATGTCCTTGAAAAGGGCGAGGAGGCCCGCTTCAACTACCCCTCATCGTGCAATGAGGAGAACTGGAGCTGGCGCGTCAAGGAGAGCGAGCTGGACAGCGGGCATGCCCGGGAGCTCGCCCACCTGGTGACCATCTCCGCTCGTGACGGTGTGGTGGTGCCAAGCCCTGAATCGTGATATGCACCACCTGGTGTTATCATATCCCTTCCTACACACAAGGCTGGAGAGACTCCGGTCTTGTGTGTTATTTTGCTCTTTGGTAGAGTGAATCATGGCTGGAAACCTCTACATCGGCACCTGCTCGTGGAAGTACCCCTCCTGGGAGGGTCTGGTCTACGAAGCGGCACGCGAGGAACCGCTCCTTACCCAGTATGCGCGCCGCTATGGCAGTGTTGAAGTCGACCAGTGGTTCTACTCCTTGGGCAAGACCAGCGTCGCCCTTCCTGACCCCGGTGTCGTCTCGACCTACGGGGAGGAGGTCGGCGAGGAGTTCCGCTTCACCGTCAAGGCACCCAACGCCCTGACCAGCCCCTTTGCCTACGCCTCGAAGAGCGAGGCCAACCGATGGTTTCTCAGCCCCGACCTCTTCTACCAGTTCCTCGAGACCCTCGCCCCCCTTGCCTCCCGCCTCGGCCTCATCATCCTGCAGTTTCCCTACCTCAACCGCAGTGCCTTCACCGATCGTGAACACTTTCTCTCCCACCTTGCCGCCTTCTCGGCCGTCCTGCCCGATTCAGTGGCGGTGGCCGTTGAGATCCGCAACCCCCGGTGGATGGAGCGCACCTGGTTTGAGCGCCTCAAGGGGATGGGGCTCTCCCCGGTAGTCCTCAGTGGCTACTGGATGGATGATTTCATCCCCACCGTGGCCCAGGCCCTCCAGAGCGGCTTTGAGGCGCTCTGCATCCGTCTCCACGGCGAGGATCGGGGGGCCATCGAGAAGAAGAGCGGGGGGAATTGGTCGCGCATCATCGAGGAGAAGAGTGATGAGCTCTCAGCGCTTGCCTCCCTGTTGGGTGGGCGGGAAGAGGAGATCTATGTGAATGTGAACAACCACTATGAGGGAAGTGCACCGCTGACCATAGAGCGGCTCAAGCGGATGCTGGAGGGAGTATGAGCGCACATATCGTCTATCTGAGCCACGGGGGAGGGCCCCTGCCGATCCTTGGTGATGCAGGCCATCGGAGGATGGTCGAGTTCATGAAGGACCTGCCCACACGAATACCGAGGCCCAAGGCGATCGTGGTCTTCTCGGCCCACTGGGAGGAGAGGCGGCCCCATGTCATCGTCGATGAGGAGCCGGGTCTCTACTACGACTACTACGGCTTTCCCAGCAACTCCTATGATGTCGACTACCCGATCAAGGGTGATGTGGCGCTCTCAAAGCGCATACTGGCCCTGCTTGGAGGGGAGGAGCAACGAGGACGGGGCTGGGACCACGGCGTCTTCATCCCGCTCATGCTCTCCTTTCCCGAGGCGACGATCCCCGTCGTCCAGGTCAGCCAGCTCTCCTCCCTCGATGCAGGGGCGCACTACCGCCTGGGTGAGGCACTCAGGCCGTTGCTGGACGAGGAGATCCTCTTCATCGGCAGTGGCTTCTCATTCCATAACATGCGCGCCTTCGGCCGCGATGACGGGAAGATGAACAGTGAGTTTCAGGAGTATTTGATCAGTGCGTGCACAACCGAAGATCCCGCGAGGCAGCGGGAGTTGCTCCTCAATTGGGAGGCAGCCCCCAACGCCCGTTACTGCCATCCACGTGAGGAGCACCTGCTCAGCCTCCACATCTGTGCCGGCCTTGCCCAGAGGGCGGGTACCGTGATCTTCGACGACCAGATCATGGGCAAGCGCGCCACAGCGTACCTGTGGAAGTAGGCGCTATCACTCCTCCTCGCTCTGGGGGATCTCCTTCTTGCGCCTTCTCCTGACACTCTCGGTGAGCAGGAATTCAATCTGGCCATTGATCGAGCGAAAGTCATCCTCCGCCCAGCGCGCCAACTCCTCCCAGAGGGCGGGGGAGAGGCGCAGCAGGATCTGCTTTCGCTCGTTCTTGGTATCAGCCATGGCCTAATAGAGGCTCCCGCTGTTGACGATCGGCTGGACATCACGGTTGCCGCAGAGCACCACCAGCAGGTTGCTCACCATATTGGCCTTGCGCTCCTCATCGAGGTCGACCAGGTCCCCTTCGCTCAGCTGGGTGAGGGCCATCTCGACCATGCCGACCGCCCCTTCGACGATCTTCTGCCGTGCTGCGATGATGGCACTGGCCTGCTGGCGCTGCAGCATCGCCGCGGCGATCTCCGGGGCGTAGGAGAGGTGGGTGATCCTCGCTTCCATGATCTCGAGGCCGGCGCTATCGACCTTGCCCTGCAGCTCCTCGGCAAGCTTCCCTGCTACCTCGCTTGCCGAACCGCGCAGGGAGTTCTCATCATTCTCGCTATCGTAGGGGTAGTTGCGCACCACATTGCGCAGGGCGGCATCACACTGAATGGAGAGGTATTCGATGTAGTTCTCCACGTTGAAGACCGCCTTGGCCGTGTTGATGACCCGCCAGACGACTACCACCCCGATGATGATGGGGTTGCCGAGGGCGTCATTGACTTTTTGCTTGTCGTTGTTCAACGTCGTTGCCTTGAGGGAGATCTTGCGATTGGGCATCTGAAAGGAGGCGGCCCCGCTCGGCTTGGCCTGTTCACGCTTCAACTCCACCTTTCCGGATGAGGGGGAGAAATCGGAGGAGGCGACGGGGACGACCGCTGAGGCGAAGGGGTGGACCCAGTAGAAGCCCTCGCTCTTGATGGTCCCCAGGTAGCGGCCGAAGAGGGTGAGGACGATCGCCTCGTTGGGTTTGATGACCTTGAGGCCGATGTAGATGATCGGGCCGATGATGAAGGCGTAGAGCATGGTGATGATGAGCAGGAAAACCATCAGGGGGGAGGGGGTGAGGGCGATGAAGGCCCAGACCATCACTCCAATGCACAAGAGGAGAAGGATGGTGTTGCTGACAAGGACTGCAAGCCCATTAGGTTTTTTGGCGAGGATCTTCTCCTCGACCACTGTGTTTGTGTTCATAATGACCTCCTGAATTAAGATATCAATATGATATCATCTAGATAGTATCATTGAAAGAGGATCTCTGCAAGATGGATGGCACGCGTGGTAAAAAAAGAAACACGCCACCTTGAGATCAAGATGGCGTGTGATCGGCTCTGTGATTTTCTACTCTGAGAGGGCGCGTCCGAGGAGGTGAGCCGCCTGGAGGGCAGCCTCATCGGGGGTGTCTTCTGCTATCAGGCTCTCGCCTGCCAGGATGGCACCGCTTGCCCTGACCTCTGCCTCCCAGTTTCTCATCCACTCACCATCACCCCAACCGTAGGAGCCGAAGAGGGCGACACGCTTGCCTGAAAGGTGTGGAAGGAGGCTGGTGAACATCGGCTCAAAGACATCCTCCTCAAGGGTTTCCGCCCCGCTGGCCGGGCAGCCGAAGGCAAAAGCGTCGTAGCTATCGAGCATATCAGGGCCGAAGAGCCCTGCACTGATCTTCTTGGCGGAGGAGCCGGCCCCTTCGACCCCCTCTTTGATGGCATCGGCCATGAGGGCGGTGTTCCCGGTTCCACTATAGTAGACTATGGCAATCTTTTTCACGGTTCCATCCTTCTATGGCGCTCCAATGTGAAGCGGTCTCTGTGAATGTTAGCTCATACTAACACCTATAGTATGGCCACTAAGCAGGAGGTGCGTCAATACCCAGTAAAATTATAGGGAATTGGGTTTGTGCTGGTCGAAGACCATGACCAGGGAGCGGAGCTTGCGTGAGAGGGTACTCGCTTGGCCGAAGTGCTTGGTCGCATGGCGATGGGCCCAGGAGTAGATGACCCGGGAGTCTTCGAGGTTCCCCATCTTGCGATAGCAGCGGCCGATGTGGACCATCAGGCCGATCTTCTCCGCCTCGGTGGCGTACTCGGTCTCGTAGTCAAGGTAGGAGCGCACCACCAGGTAGTGGTCGAGTGCCTCCTTGTAGCGCTGCTGCTTCTCGAGGCAGATCCCCATGGCAAGGCGTGCCATGATGGTCTGGTTGCTTGACGAGCCGGTCAGCTCGGAAAGGAGGGCCAGGATATGGGTGCGCAGGGTCAGCTCATCGTTCCACTCCTTCTTGGCATGCTTGATGTCCGCCTGCAGGGAGAGGGCGTCGATGTAGAGGTCGTAGCCGGGCCCGTCGTCCGTGCCCCAGTCGAGGCGCAGGAGCATCGTGGCGATCGATTGCGCCTCCTCGAACTGGAGGTCATCGAGGTATGAGAAGGCGAGGGCGATGAGGGCCTCGAGGGTCAGCTCATCCTCTTCGCCGTTGAGGGCCTGGCAACTCTGGTAGATGTGCTGGGCCACCTCCACCTCACGCTCGGTATCATGGGCCCGGGTGTAGGCGGCATTGAGCTCGGTGAGCAGGAGGATGTACTCCTGGTTGAAGGGACCATGGGCATTGAAGTGGGCGACCCGCTTCTTCTCAAGGTCGGCAATCTCCTGGTGGACCTTGGCGAAGTAGGGGGGATCGTCCATCTCGCTGGTCAGCAGCAATCGGGCAAAGTAGTTCTCCATACGTCAAGTATAAGAGGCCTTTCCCTCAGCTACAAGCTCTTGTAGGCTCGAATGGCGAGGTGGCAGTCGTGGATGAAGCTGTCCATCATGTAAAACCCGCTGCCATCGCTGTAGATGTCCTGGATGAGGAATCCGCTGTCGGTGATGCCGCCGAGCAGGTCGTTGAGCGTATGGCTGAACTCGATGGTATCGTTGCCTTTGAGCCGACGCTCCACCTGCCGCTTCTTGGGGCTCTTGAGCCCCGAGTAGGGGATGGTGTACTTGATCTTGAGCTTGTTCTTCAGCGCCCGCTCCTCGTCAAAGAGGTAGAGCACCGGGTTGGTCACTGAGGTGAGGAAGTAGGAGCCCGGCTTCAGGATGCGGTAGACGTGGCTGTACATCTCCCTGACACTGTCGATGTAACAGGTGGAGGTGGGATTGTAGACGAGGTCGAAGGATGCATCCTCAAAGATGGAGAGGTCTCTCATATCGCCGCGCACCAGGGTGGTCTCGATGCCCAGCTTCTCATTGTAGCGTCGGTCCTGTTCAAGTTGCCGGGTGCTGGCATCGAAGACGGTGACCGAGGCACCGGCCAGGGCGAGGAGGGGACCCTGCTGCCCGCCTCCGGCGGCCAGGGCGAGGACCTCCTTGCCCCTGACATCGCCGAGCCAGGAGGCCTTGACGCGCTTGAAGGGGGAGAGGACCATATCGAGTTCACCCCGCTTCGCTGCATCTGCCTGCTCATCGGTGATGCCATCGGTCCAGATGTTCCCCTTCTCGACGAGGTGATCCCAGGCCTTTGCGTTCTGCTCAACAAATTCTTCCATATCCAAACGATACCATCAAAGGGGAAAGGGCTCAAGGCGAGGTGGACGACCGTCAGAGGGGGCGCACTGCTATGGGGGTGTAGGTGAGGACGCCCCCCACCCGGTGGGAGTGCATCAAGGAGATCGATTCGGCGTTGATCTCGAAGGCTCCAGCCCTTCCGCCGCAATCCCCGACAACGCCGCTCCACGCACCCGATACCCGGCTTCTTCCCACGCCGCGCGGGCGACACCCAGCATGGTGCTCTTCCCCGTCCCGGCAT
>CALFMX010000191.1 GCA_937902565.1 uncultured Spirochaetales bacterium | reverse complement strand
AATATGATTACCCATCAAAGTACGTGCGGTCTCTACCAGCTCACACTCCCTGTTCGAGGGAGAGGGTGACGGTGGTGCGGTCGCTGACCTCGGGGGGGCCGAAGTACTGGATGGCTCCCGGGTAGACGAAGGCGGTCTCGATGGCCCAGGTCTCCCGCTCTCTGGCAAAGTGCTTGAAGGGCTCGCCTTCGAGGTCGACGAGTGCCTTCTCGATGACCGGTTTGGGCTCGCCGTGGCGGACCTCCATGTTCATCATCATCGTGATGGGGATGCCGCCTGCGTTCCATTCGACTGCAGGCTTGGTCAGGCCGGTGACACTCGACATGTAGCCGGTCAGGCCGCTTGCGATGAGGAGGAAGGCGTTGTAACCGAGGCTGTAGCAGTAGTCACTGTCGAAGTTCGTCGGGAATGCACAGCGCCCCTCATACCCGAAGAAGTGGGTCATCGAGCTGAATTTGCCCTTGTAGGTACCCTCCCTCTTCATCTTTACGAGGCGGGACTCGACCATCTCTGCCAGCAGCTTGTCGGTCTCGATGCGGGAGACCTGGACGTTGCCGTGGGGGTCGCGGTCCATGAGCAGCTGCTCCTTGATGGAGGTGGGGAGGATTGCGAACGCCTCCGCCGATGCCTCGCTGAGGCGGTCCTTGACAAAGTCGATCTTCTCGTTGGCCTTGGCCAATGCGTTGAACGCCTCACTCTCCCTGGCCAAGAGGTCGTTGACCTCGCTGATCAGTACCTTGATCTCGGGGATGAACTCGATCACACCCTCGGGGATGATGGCGATGCCGAAGTTCAGTCCCTGCTCGGCACGGGCGCTGATGATCTGGGCCATCTCGTTGACGATCGACTTGAGGCTCTGCTTCCGTGCCGCGACCTCTTCGCCGATGAGACAGATGTTGGGCTGGGTCTCGAGGGCGCACTCAAGGCCGATGTGGCTGGCACTGCGACCCATGACCTTGATGAAGTGCCAATACTTCTTGGCGCTGTTGGAGTCACGGGCGATGTTGCCGATCAGCTCACTGTAGGTCTTGGTGGCGGTATCGAAGCCGAAGGAGATCTCGATGTACTCATTCTTGAGGTCCCCATCGATCGTCTTCGGGCAGCCGATGACCTGGATCGGGTGGCGCTTCTCAAGGAAGTACTCGGCCAGGACCGCGGCGTTGGTGTTGGAGTCATCACCGCCGATGATCACCAGGGCACTGATATCGTGGGAGAGGCAGACCTCTGCACAGCGCTCGAACTGCTCGAGGGTCTCGAGCTTGGTGCGCCCGCTGCCGATGATGTCAAACCCGCCGGTGTTGCGGTAGGGGTCGAGGTACTCGCTGTCTATGATGCGATAGGAGTCCTCGAGGATGCCGGAGGGGCCGCCCTTGAAGCCGTAGAGCAGGTTCTCGGGATTGGCTGCCTTCAGGGCATCGAAGATGCCGCTGATGACGTTGTGGCCACCGGGGGCCTGCCCGCCGCTGAGGATCACTGCGACATTGCGTTTTTCGCCGATGGCAGGGTTGGGACCCTTTGCAAAGGAGACGCGGCTCTTGCCGTAGGTATGGGGGAAGAGGGCCCTGATCAGGTCCTGATCACGTTTTGGGGCGGTCTTCTCTCCGAAGACTGCGGCGATGGTGGTGATATCTTCGCTGAGAATCTTCGGCAATTTGGGCTTGTACCCGTGGCGAAGTTGTTGCAATGGGGAGATTTCCATAGTGCACTCCTGATTTCTTGGTAATTGGTTTCCTCCCTCAACCATAGAACAAAAGTCCCCTCTGTTTCAAGCAGAGCCCTTGCATGCCCCCCGCCTCTTCGGTAGGCTTGGGTATGCGCAAAATCTACATCGATGCCGACTCGCTCCCAGTCCAGATCAGAGCCATCGTCCTCAGGCGTGTGATGAGGGAGGGGATTGCCGCCATCTTTGTCGCCGACCGTCCCCTCAAGGATGTCAGGCGCGCCTACGAGGAGCATACCGCCCTGCTACGCGCAGCGGAGCGGGAGGCGGGGGAGGAGGACAGTGACCGCCTTCGCTCGATCCGCAGTCCCATCTCGATGGTGGTGGTCGAGGCGGGTCTCGATAGCGCCGACAACTGGATCGTCGACCACGCCGAGGCGGATGCGCTTGCCATCACCCATGATGTGCCGCTTGCCAGCCGCCTGGCAGAGAAGGGCCTGGTGGTCCTCGATGACCGTGGCGGGGTCTATACCAGCGAAAATGTCGGTGAGCGCCTCTCGATGCGCAACCTCATGGGTGAGCTCAGGGAGATGGGGATCTACAGCGAGCAGCACCGCCCGATGGACAACCGGCAGGTGAAGGCGTTCAGTGACGCCTTTGACGGGGTCCTGAACAAGCATCTGAAGCAATCATAGCACCCCTTCTCCTTTTGGGGTGTGAAGCATCCCATCACGCTGCTCTACCACAATCCAATCGAACGCGAGCGCCTGCTCGCCCGTCTCAGCCGCCTTGCAACGCTGCGCATCACCTCAGTGCGCTATAGCGCTCACTCTGTTCTCGATGGGGAACTCTGTGTCTGTTGGTGCGCAGACCTGCCGGCCGCCCTCTCGGCAAAGGAGGCGGTCGGCGAGGCGCTCCTGATCATCCACCCCGGCCACTGCGACCAACTCTTCACGCTCTTGGAGGATGCCCAGTGTGCAACCTGTCCCCTCTTTGAGAGCGATGAGGTGCTTGAGGCCAAGATCGAACGCCTCACAAGACCTGAGGCGTATGCAGAGGAGAGTGCAGAGACGGCTATCTATCTGACCGCACGTGAACGGGATGTGGTACGCCTGCTCGTCAGTGGGCTCGATACCGCCCAGATCGCCTCACACCTCGGCATCAAGGCGACGACGGTCGTCGCCCACAAGAAGCATATCTTCCTCAAGAGCGGGGTGAAGACAACTGCCCAGCTGGTCGCCTGGGCCCTGATCAGAAGTCGGCCAGACGGGGAGCGCGGGGGTAGGGGATGACGTCTCGGATGTTGGCCATGCCGGTGACGTACTGCACCACGCGCTCGAAGCCGAGGCCGAAGCCGGCGTGCGGGACGGTCCCGAAGCGCCTCAGGTCGAGGTACCACCAGTAATCGGCCGGGTCGAGGTTCATCTCGACCATCCGCTTGACGAGGATGTCGAGGTCGGACTCCCTCTCGCTGCCGCCGATGATCTCCCCGAGGCGAGGGACGAGGACGTCCATGCCACGCACCGTCTTCTCATCGTCATTCAGCTTCATGTAGAACGCCTTGATATCCTTGGGGTAGTCGGTGACAATCGTCGGGCTCTTGGCGATGACCTCGGTGATGAACTTCTCATGTTCACTCTGCAGGTCGATGCCCCACGAGACTGGGTAGTCGAACTTGTCGTTGTACTTCTCCAGCTCCTTGACCGCATCGGTGTAGGTGAGGTGTACAAAGGGCGATTCGACGATTTTGGCAAGGGTGTCGTTCATGCCGGCTTCGATGTGGGTGCTGAAGAACTCCATATCCTCGCCGCACTTCTCCAAGACAGATGAGAAGAGGTATTTGAGGAACTCCTCGGCAATGGCCATGTTCCCCTCAAGCGTACAGAACGCCATCTCGGGCTCCACCATCCAGAATTCGGAGAGGTGGCGCTTGGTGTTGGAGTTCTCGGCGCGGAAGGTCGGCCCGAAGGTGTAGATGTTCTTCAGTGCGGTGGCGTAGGTCTCACCCTCGAGCTGGCCGCTGACGGTGAGGAAGGCTTGGCGGGAGAAGAAGTCCTCGTTCCAGTCGACCAGTCCCGCTTCGGTCTTGGGGACATTCTCGAGGTCGAGGGTGGTCACCTGGAACATCTGTCCGGCCCCCTCGGCATCGCTGGTGCTGATGATCGGGGTATGGACCCAGATGAAGCCACGCTCCTGGAAGTACTGGTGGATCGCCCAGCTGAGGACGTTGCGCACCCGGGTGACCGCACCGAAGGTGTTGGTCCGCGCCCTGAGGTGGGCAATGTCGCGCAGGTACTCCAAGCTATGGCGCTTCTTCTGCAGGGGGTAGGTCTCCGGTGGGCACGAGCCGACCAGGGTGAGGGCGGACGCTGCCATCTCGACTGCCTGGTTTGAGCCCTGGCTTGCGACGATGGTACCGGTGACGATCACCGAGGAGCCGGTGGTGATGGAGTCAAGAAGCGCCTGGTCGCCCAGATCCTCCTTGTTGATGACAACCTGCAGCCCCTTGAGTGTCGATCCGTCATTCAGCTCCAGGAAACAGACATTCTTGCTGTCTCGTTTGGTCCGCACCCAGCCTTCGGCCTTGAGGGTTTCGCTGCTCGGTTCTCGCTTCAATAGAGTGCCAATTCGTTCGTTCATCACACGTGCTCCTTCCTGACAAGCCATTATGAGTTCTTTTCGTTGTGCGAGTCAATGATTGAGATGAAATGGTCTATATTAACAGATTGACAAATAATGTAAATGTGTAATATAAGAGGGTATATCCCAATGAAGCGGAGGCCACGATGTACCAGACCATCCCACAAATCTTCTTTCAGAGAGCCCATACCTATGCTGAGAATACCGCTCAGATGTACAAGACAGGGAAGGGAACCTTCAACTCGGTCACCTATAGCGAGCTTGCCGGCGAGGTGGAGAGCCTTGCCTCGGCGCTCCTCGAGCTCGGCATCCGCCGGGGCAGTGGTGTCGGCCTGATCAGCGACAACCGCAAGGAGTGGCTCGTCAGCGACCTGGCCATCCTCTCCCTCGGCGCAGCGGACGTGCCGCGCGGGCGCGATGCGATGCCCTATGAGGTCTCCTTCATCCTCTCTACCACCGAGGCGGAGTTCTGCTTCGTCGAGAATGAGGTCCAGCTCAACAAAGTGCTCTCCCTCTGCTCCACGCTTCCCCTGCTCAAGACCCTCATCGTCATGGATGACAGCTACACCGCAGCCAGATCTGAGGTCGGTGGCGTGCGTATCCTGCGCTTGGATGATCTGGTCAGGAGGGGACGGGAGCTGAACAGGGACAGCGCACGCCTCTCTGCCATGCGGGGTGAGCGGGAGAAGGGGGTCGACAGTGAGGTCGCCACCATCATCTTCACCAGCGGTACCACCGGGGACCCCAAGGGGGTGATGCTCACCCATGCAAACTTTGCCTACCAGCTCGAGGCCGTCCCCAAGCTGATCGAGGGTATTGATACCGGACAGCGCTGGCTCAGTGTCCTGCCTGTCTGGCACTCCTTTGAACGCATTCTGCAGTATGTCATCGTCAACCAGGCATCGACGATCGCATACTCCAAGCCGCTTGGCTCGGTCCTGCTCGCCGACCTGGGGGTCATCAACCCCCACTTCATGGGGTCGGTGCCCCGTATCTGGGAGGCGGTGAGGGCTGGCGTCTTTGCCAGCATGAAGGGAAAGAGTGCCCTGGTGCGGGGGATGTTCTCCTTCTTTGTGAAGGTTGCCTCCTCCTACAGCCACAACAAGGACCTCTTCTTCGGCAAGGTAGCCACCTTCAAGAAGCGCAACAGGGCCCTCGATGTGGTACGCTCGGCCCTGCCCATGGTCTTGTTGCATCCACTCTACGCGCTTGGCGACAAACTTGTCTTCAGCCAGGTCAAGGCGAAGCTCGGCACCTCCTTCATCGCCGGGGTCAGCGGTGGCGGTTCACTTCCTGAGGGCGTCGACCTCTTCTTCGCCTCCATCGGCATCAAGCTTCTCGATGGCTACGGCTTGACCGAGTCTGCACCGGTGGTCGGGGTCCGCCAGCTTGTCGGCGGGGTCAAGCGCACCATGACCCTGCTCGAGGGGACCGAGGCGCGCATCGTCGATGGTGATGGCCGGGATGTGGAGCCGGGTGAGAAGGGGGTACTCTTCGTCCGTGGCCCGCAGGTGATGAAGGGGTACTACAAGCGGCCCGACCTGACTGAAAAGGTCCTCTCCAGCGATGGGTGGCTCGATACCGGGGACCTGGCAATGTGGACGCACAAGGGTGAGTTCGCCATCGCCGGCCGGGCAAAGGATACCATCGTCCTCTCAGGGGGTGAGAACCTTGAGCCGATTCCGATCGAGGCGAAGCTCTGTGAGAGCGAGTATATCGAGAGCGCGGTGGTGCTCGGCCAGGACAAGCGCTACCTCGGGGCCCTGATCGTCCTCAACAGGGCGCGCATCGAGGAGTACCTCAATGAGAAGGAGATCCCCTACCTCAGTGACAAGCTCGCCCAGATGGCCGAGGTGAAGGCCCTGATCGAGCGGACAGTGGCGGAGATCATCAGCAGTAAGCATGGCTTCAAGAGCTTCGAGCACATCGTTCGCTTTACGCTGTTGGGCAAGAGCTTCGAGGTGGGGCGTGAGCTGTCGGCCAAGCAGGAGCTCAAGCGGTTTGAGATCAATCGCCTCTATGAGGAGGAGATTGCGGATCTCTTTGCAAGCTAGTCTTGGTTGCCTTTTTGCCTACTGTTGTATAGGATTGTCTTGTGATACAGATCATAGGGACAAAGAAGGACCGCGAGACGGCCAAGGCGATACGTTTCTGCAAGGAGCGCTCCATTGCCTTCCAGCTTGTAGACCTCTCCCAGCGCTCGCTCTCTGCGGGCGAGTGGGAGTCCATCTTCTCCTGCCACCAACCACTCTCGCTGATCGACAGCGAGAGTGCCGCGTATAAGAAGGGCGGGTATGAACACCGCCTCTTCGATGCCAAGGAGGAGCTTGTGGAGAACCCGCAGCTCCTACGCCTGCCGATCCTGCGGAGCCGTGGCCGCGTGCAGGTCGGATATGATGAAACGACGCTCTCCCTCTGGGGAGGTGCCTGATGGTCAGCTGGGCAGTTCTGGGCTCTGGCTCCAGCGGCAACAGCTACCTCTTCAGTGATGGTGAAACCAGTCTCTTGATCGACCAAGGGTTCAGTGTGGTCGAGCTCAAGCGTCGCCTGGCACGGTTCTCGACCACCATCGATACGGTTGCGGCGGCCTTTGTTACCCACCTCCATCCAGACCACGCCCGGGGTATCGGCACCGTGGCCCGGATGCATCGCGTCCCTATCTGGATGCACGCCAAGGCGGTCGAGCTGCAAGCGGGCCTTGTCTCCGACCTCAGGATCCCGGCGGGGTTGCTCAATGTCGTCAACCCCTTCGATGTTGTCGAGGTGGGCCCCTTCTCCGTCTTCTGCTTTGAGACGAGCCACGACTGTGCCGGCTCGGTGGGCTGGGTCGTCGCCTATGGGGAGGAGCGCTTCATGGTCCTCACCGATACCGGGGTCACCAATGAGGTGCAGCGCACCCTTGCCCGTGATGCCCAGGTGCTCTTCCTGGAGGCAAACTACGACCGCGAGATGCTCAGGACCGGCCCCTATCCGCCCTACCTGAAGGCGAGGATCGCCTCAAGGGAGGGCCACCTCTCCAATGATGAGGCCTTCACATTCCTCTCTGAAAGCGGCTTTCAAGGAAGCCACGTCTACTTTATACATATCAGTGATACCAACAACAGTGTGGACCTGCTCGAGGCGGCGGCATCCCGGTTGAGCCCGGTCCCCTTCACCGTCTGCGCCAAAGGCCAGTGCTACGGGATGGTAGGGAGCTAGCTATGGGAAAGAAACGAGCGAAAAAGACAAAGCCGTGGACAAAGCGGCGCATCAGGCGCCTGAAGCGAAGCGACGGGCTCACCATGAAGCTGGTCACCTCCTTCACCATGGATTCGGTGGTGGAATCCACGGCGAGCCGGCACCCCAAGCGCGTCGCCCTGCGCCTCTACCGCGATGATGAGAGTGCGGTGACCTTCGGTGAGCTCAAGCAGGCCAAGGACGCCATAGGCCTCTACCTCATCGACCATGGGTTCGAGAAGGGGGACAAGATCGCCCTTATCGGCGAGAGCTGTCCCACCTGGCTGGTGGCGTACTTCGGCCTCACCTCGATCGGGTGCATCGCGGTGCCGGTCCTCCCTGACTTCTCGGCCAAGGAGATGGGCCAGATCCTCGAACATAGCGGAGCCAAGGGTGTGATCGTCAATGCCAAGCACTTCGAGAAGGTCATCCCCTTTGTGCGGGAGAATCCCGACGGCCTCTTCCGTATGGAGGACCTCTTCCACATCCCCCATCCCATCAGCGCAGAGCTGGCCAACAAGGAGCAGTTCTCCTGGGCTCCCGGGCGGGATATCAGGCGGCGAAAGATTGACGGAAAGTCGATGGCGGTGCGGGCCAAGCGCCTCTGCGGTGAGAATGACATCGCCTCGATCATCTATACCAGCGGCACCACCGGCTCGAGCAAGGCGGTGATGCTCACCCACAAGAACCTGGTCTGGAACGCCGATATCTCCTCGGATGTGTACATACACCTCAAGCCGGGCAACCGGGTCCTCTCGCTCCTGCCGATCAGCCACGTCTACGAGTTCACCGTCGGCCAGCTCCTCGAGCTGCTCTGCGGCTGTGAGATCGTCTATCTCGGCAAGGCCCCTGCACCGTCGATCCTCCTGCCGGCCCTCAAGGAGGTGAGGCCGCATGTGGTGATGACCGTCCCGCTCCTCATCGAGAAGGTCTACCGCTCCTCGGTCCTGCCGGCCCTCAAGGGGAACCCGAAGATGGCCAAGTGGCAATCCTTCGGCCCCACCCGTCGCCTCATCGCACGGGTGGCCGGCCGCAAGCTGAAGGTGAACTTCGGCGGCAAGATCCGGTTCTTCGGCATCGGGGGCGCACCGCTGGACCTCGAGGTCGAGTCCTTCCTCGCCGATGCCTCCTTCCCGTACTCAATCGGCTACGGGCTTACCGAGACCAGCCCCTTGATCGCAGGGGGCCTGCCCAACCGGCACTACGTGGGCACTATCGGCAAGCTGGTCGAGCACCTGGATGTGAAGATCGACAACCCCGACCCAGAGACCGGGGTGGGCGAGATCCTCGTCAAGGGCCCCTCGGTCATGGTCGGCTACTACAAGAATGATGAGCTGAATCGTGAGGCGTTCACCGACGACGGCTACTTCCGCACCGGCGACCTCGGCCATCTGGACAGGCGGGGACGCCTCTCGATCAAGGGGCGGACCAAGACGATGATCCTCGGCAGTGGGGGGGAGAACATCTACCCCGAGCTCATCGAGGCGCTGATCAACAACCTGGAGTACGTCACCGAGAGCCTGGTCATCCCCGAGCAGGGGGGCCTGGCGGCCCTGATCAAGATCGATCTCGACTCCTTTGCCGAGAAGATGGCCCTCAACGTCAATGATGCAAAGGTCGAGGCGATCAAGTACGTGACCAAGATCCGTGACGATGTGAACAAGGAGCTCGCCGTCTTCAGCCGCATCCGCACCGCGGAGCTGCAGGAGGAACCCTTCGACCGTACCCCGACGCAGAAGATCAAACGCTTCCTCTACTCCCGGCTCAAGGATGGTTCTGACCAGACTTGAGTAGGTCAATGGCTCTATGGTATACCTGAGTGAGGTGAAAGCATGGCAAACGTAGACATCAGGATCAGGGCGGTCGACCCCCTGTTGACCCCCGGGGAGCTCAATGAGCGCCTCCCCATCGATTCAGCGACGGCACACTTCATCGCCCGATCGCGTGATACGATCAACGGAATCATCAAGGGACGCGACCGGCGGCTCCTTGCTGTCATCGGTCCCTGCTCGCTGCACGACCCGGTGGCAGCGCTCGAGTACGCCAACCGCCTCAAGGCCCTCAGCAGTGAGATCGGTGACGTGATGTACCCGGTGATGCGCACCTACTTCGAGAAACCGAGGACCGTCGGTGGCTGGAAGGGCCTGATCCTCGACCCGAGGATGGACGGCACCTACGATATCGAGCAGGGGATCATCATCGCCCGCTCGCTCCTCTTGGACATCGTCAAGCTCGGCCTGCCGGTCGGCTGCGAGGTCCTCGACCCGATCATCCCCCAGTATATCGACCAGGTCATCTGCTGGGCCTCGATCGGGGCACGGACCATCGAGAGCCAGATCCACCGCAACCTCGCCAGCGGGCTGAGTGTGCCCGTCGGCTTCAAGAACTCCACCAGCGGTGACCTCCACAATGCGATCAACGCCATCAAGAGCGCGCGCCAAAGCGCCTCCTTCATCGGTATGGACTACAGTGGCGCGAGTGCCATCTTCAGGACCACCGGCAATGATTGTGGCCATCTGATCCTGAGAGGTGGGGAGCATGGGCCCAACTACTACGAGGATGATGTGGAGAGCGCCCGGACGATGCTCGAGAAGGAGGGCCTCGATCCCACGATCATCATCGACTGCTCCCACGCCAACAGCCGCAAGCAGCCTGGCCGCCAGAAGCGGGTCCTGCGTTCGGTCATCGACCAGGTCCGCTGGGGGGAGACGGCCATCCGTGGCTTCATGCTGGAGAGCAACCTTGAGGAGGGGTGTCAGACCATCCCCGCCGATCTTTCACAGTTGAAGTATGGGGTCTCCGTCACCGATGCTTGCATCGGGTGGGAGGAGACGGAACGAATCTTGCTGCATGCAGCCTCTCTCCTGCGTGAGGCTGGCAGCGAAGGCGGCACACGTCTGCCGCTCTAGGAGGCAGTAATGGTACCATCGGTTCTTGTCGTATTGGCTCATGGCTTTGAGGAGGTCGAGGCGATCGTCCCCATCGACCTGATCAGGCGCAGCGGGGCGAAGGTCACCGTGGCCGGCCTCGGTGACATGACGATCAGGGGCTCGCACAACATCTCGCTTGCATGCGATGTCGCCCTCGAGGATTGTGCCTCTACCCCCTATGATTGCATCATCCTCCCCGGCGGCGGCCTGGGATCGGAGAACCTTGCAGCCAGCCCACTGGTGATGACCAAGATCGTCGAGGTCGCCCAGAGCGGGATCGTCGCTGCCATCTGCGCCGCTCCTGCGGTGGTCCTCGGCCATACCGGGCTCCTCGATGGCAAGCGTGTGACCGGATTCCCGTCCACCGAGGAGCTGTGCGAGGGACTTGTGTTCACCGGAGCCGGGGTCGAGGTCGATGGCAACATCATCACCGCCCAGGCTGCAGGCAGTGCCGTCGACTTCGCCCTGGCGATCATCGCCGCCCTCCTGGGCCAGGAGCAGGCCGATGCGATCGCAGAACAGATTTACTATCCGGGGAAGTAATGAAAGAGATAGGCTTTGACAACGAGAAGTATCTGGTCGAGCAGCGTGCCTTCATCCTGGAGCGGGTGAAGGAGAGCGGGGACAAGCTCTATCTCGAGTGCGGGGGCAAGCTGCTCTACGACTACCACGCCTCCCGTGTGCTGCCCGGCTTCGACCCGAATGTGAAGATGCGGGTGCTCAGCTCCCTCTCCGAAGAGATCGACGTGATCATCTGCATCCATAGCGGGGATATCGAGCGACGCAAGATGAGAGGGGACTTCGGCATCAGCTACGATGCCGACGTCTTCAAGATGATCGATGATTTTGCCCGCTGGGGCATCACCGTCAACAAGGTGGTCATCACCCGTTTCGGGGAGGAGGAGGGGGCGGTCCAGTTCAAGCATGTGCTTGAGCAGCGCGGGATCAAGGTCTATACCCACCACGCCACCCGGGGCTACCCCAGCGATGTCGACCTCATCGTCAGTGACGAGGGGTATGGGGCCAACTCCTACATCGAGACCGACCGCCCTGTGGTCGTGGTCACCGGCCCGGGTTCGGGCTCGGGCAAGCTCGGCACCTGTCTCAGCCAGATGTACCACGATTCACGCCTCGGCAGGTCAAGCGGCTACTCGAAGTTCGAGACCTTCCCGATCTGGAACCTTCCCATCGACCACCCGGTGAATATCGCCTACGAGAGCGCCACCGCCGATATCGGGGACAAGGTGCTCATCGACCACTTCCACGCCAGTGCCTATGGTATCATAACGGTAAACTACTCGCGTGACCTGGAGGCGTATCCACTGCTTGCCCGCATCCTGGGCAAGATCACCGGGCAGGAGTGTGCCTACAAGAGCCCCACCGACATGGGGGTCAACCGCTGTGGCTACGGCATCATCGACGATGCAGTGGTCAGGCGTGCCGCCGAGCAGGAGATCATCCGTCGCTACTACCGCAGTGCCTGTGAGTATGTCCAGGGGATCACCTCCAAGGAGACGGTGGAGCGCAGCAGGGCCATCATGGAGGGGGCAAAGCTCTCCAGTGGGGACCGGGCGGTGGTCCGTGCCAGCGCCCAGGCGCTTGAACGGGGACTCGCCCGCTCCAAGGGGTATCGTGGCATTGTCTGTGCCGCGGCGATCGAGCTGCCCAGCGGTGAGCTCGTCACCGGGTGCAACTCCCCCTTCCTCCATGCCTCCAGCGCCCTGATCCTCAATGCTGTGAAGGTGATGGCGGGCATCGACCACGAGGTCGACCTGATCCCGCCGGCGATCGTGCAATCGGTGACGGCGATGAAGCGGGACGTGCTCAAGGGGCGAGGGGTGAGCCTCAACCTTGATGAGGTGCTGATCTGCCTGGCGATGAGCTGTGCCATCAGCGAGGATGCCAAGCGTGCCTCGGCCTACCTGCCCGACCTCAACGGCTGTGAGGTCCACATGACCCACATCCCCTCAAGCGGGGACACCTCGGGGCTGAGGAAGCTCCAACTCAATGTGACCAGCGACCCGCGCTTTCCGACAGCCAACCTCTACAACCCCACCTGATCATCCAAAGAGGTGTGCCAACAGGGGCAAGGAGGTCAGTGTCGCCATGATCCGCACGGTATGCAGGAGCACGATCTTCGGCGGGTCGAGGCCCAGATCCTCCCCGATGAGGCCCTGGGAATGAGTTTAACAGGTTGTGCAACTGCACAAGATCGGAAGAGCACACGTCTGAACTCCA
>CALFMX010000190.1 GCA_937902565.1 uncultured Spirochaetales bacterium | reverse complement strand
GCGAGTCGGGCGGGCGGCGGTACGCGCCCTTCACCATCAACACCGAGCACCTGAAGCCCTGGCACACCCTTACCGGCCGCCAGCACTTCTTCCTGGACCACGACTGGATTCACGAGGTCGGTGAGGCGCTGCCGGTCTACTCGATCGCAAGCGGGTTGGACTACCCGGGCGTCGGGCCCCAGCACAGCTACCTCCATACCATCGGGCGGGTGAAGTACGAGAGTGCCACCGACCGTGAGGCAGTCGAGGCGTTCTATGGCCTCTCGCGCATGGAGGGCATCATCCCGGCCCTCGAATCGAGCCATGCGGTCGCCCACGCCATCAAGATGGCGCAGACGATGGGCAAGGATGACGTAATCCTCGTCAACCTCTCCGGGCGCGGGGACAAGGACATCGACTATGTACTGGAGCACTACCCGCTCGTCGACTACGAGGTCACCCACGAGCACGGCGACGGCTTCAAGGATTTCCTGGCGCACATCAAGGAGCGGTAAGGAGCTGACCCCTCTGCACATTCAAGGCCCCGGAATTCCGGGGCCTTGGTCGCTCTCCACTCACGATGAACCGATAGCCTACAACCCCACCTGCACTCCCACCACCGGCCCTGAGAGGAGCGTGGGGGCGTGGGGGTCGTTCTGCACCAGCTTGCTGGTGATCCAGGGCCCCAAAAAGCCCAGGGTCGACCCGATGGCCGCTCCGGCAAGGACATCACTGGGGTGGTGGCTACCTCCCACCACCCTTAGGATTGCAGTAGTCCCTGCAAGCGTCCAGGCAGCAGCGGAGGTGATCTTCACCGCCTTTGAATCAGGGTAGAAGAGGGAGCCCATGGTCTGCAGGTAGGTGGCGCTGGCAAAGGCGAGGAGGGTGTGTCCGCTGGGGAAGGAGTCATAGTCCTCACTGGTATCGGCAGGGCGGGCGCTCTGGCCCACATAGGGGCGGGGGCGATCGATCGTCTCCTTGAGCAGGGTCCGCACCCCGTAGGAGGTTCCCATGGTGGCAGCCCAACTCGCTCCAATGGTCAGGTAATCTGAGGTGGGTGCCTCGATGAAGAGGATGGCCGGCGCTGCCAATGAGAGGGCGCTGGTGATATCCCCGGCCGTATCGAGGCCCTTGCTGTAGGAGAACGAGAAGACCGGGGACACCACACACACCATCACTATCAGGATTGCTGGAACTCTGCGCATCACGCTCTCCTTGCCCCTACTCCTCATCGAGGGCCATCCTGATCTCAGATGAGGTGAACCCCCGCTTCTGCAGGTGGTCACGGATGTGCTCCTCCCCCACCTTGGCTGCGATCTCATCACGAGCGCTCTTAACATAGGAGCAGACCAACTCCTCGCTGTAGAGCTCATCGAGGGCACGCTCGCCATCTTCCCGGTTGACCCGCTTTGAGGCAAGGCGCTGGACCATCACAGCCCGCCCCTCGCTCTTTCGTCTCAGGCGCTGCTCGATGAAGAGGAGCGCATAGCGGTACTCGCTCAGCAGGTTCTCGTCGGCAAGCTCATCGAGTACCTGCTCCCATTCGCTCGCCTCAAAGCCCTTTCTCTGGAGCTTGAGCACCAGCTCATAGCGGGTGTGCTCCCTCATGGCGAGGTAGCGCAGCGCCTGGGCCTTGCACTCATGGCGGCGCTGGAGGCGTCTCAGCTCATCGAACTCCTCCTCGCTCAGCTCCTGGCCGACGAAGAGAGCCTGCTCGAGAAAGACATCGCGGCTCAATAAAAAAGGGAAAGCCCCCGGCCAAGAGACTTCATATCCCTTGGGAGGAGCTTCCCTCTCGATTCTCGCAAAGGCCATTTAGCGCTTGGAGAACTGGAACTTACGGCGAGCACCGGGCTGGCCATACTTCTGACGCTCGACCATCCTCGGGTCGCGGGTCATGAAGCCGGCGGCCCTCAGGGCTGGGCGATACGCTTCGTCGTGGGCGACGAGGGCACGGGCGATACCGTGGCGGCATGCGCCGGCCTGGCCGGTGGTCCCCCCTCCCTTGACGTTGATCAGGATATCGTACTTCTCGGCAGTCTCGGTGGTCACCAGCGGCTGCTTGACGATGAACTCGAGCATCGGGTTGCCGAAGTAGGTATCCAGGGTCCTACCATTGATAACGATCTTGCCATCTCCCTCTCTGAGGTAGACACGGGCAATGGAGGTCTTGCGCCTTCCGACGCCATGACCGAGGTTCTCAACTTTCTTTACTTCTTTTTTTGCCATCTTATTCTTCCTACCTTAGATTTCAACCGTGATGGGCTGCTGGGCCTGCTGGCGGTGGTCACTGCCTGCATAGACCTTCATTTTGGTGAACATCTGGCGTCCGAGCGGTCCACGGGGAAGCATCCCCTTCACCGCATGCTCCATCGGGAAGATGGGGTTGCGCTTGAGCATCTCTTCATAGGTGAACTTGCGCAACCCACCGGGATAGCCGCTGTGGCGGTAGTAGAGCTTGTCGGTGCGCTTCTTGCCGGTGACGTTTGCCTTCTCGGCGTTGATGATGATCACGTAATCACCCATATCCTGGTGGGGGGTATAGTAGCTCTTGTTCTTTCCCCTGAGGATGCGTGCTGCAGCAACGGCGACCTTGCCCAGCTCCTTTCCCTCTGCATCAATCAGATACCACTTCTTCTCGAGAGTCAGCGGTTTTACAAAAATTGTCTTCATCTACTCATTCCTGTCCTGCAAGGCCCTGCCTTGCGTGTGTTTTCTCTAGACTGGCCCTGCCAGTCCATACGCTTTGGCACACCACTGGCCATACAGCGTGCATCGCAGCCGCCCCGCCTTGATGAGCAAATCAAGGTCAGGCGTATCTGAAGACGATGGACGGGGCAATCCTCCCTGGGAAAGGTAGGAGGCGGGCAGTGCCCAAGCCATCCGGTCATCGTCGGTACAATCCACGTACGTCCCCGGTCCCACTCTGTGGTGCCGTTTGGGAACCTGTATCTCCACTGGCCCGCGCACCCGCGCTCGGGTGACGCTGCCATATTGTAAAAAATCATGGTGCCTGCCTGATCTTGCAACCGGCAGAGACAACGACAGGCATTGTATAACCTTCGGCGCCTCCGTGTCTACCCTTTGGTGTCCTAGAGCCCGCCGATCTTCTCGAGGTCGGCGTACTTGGCGATGAAGGTCGCCTTCTTGCCACCAAAGAAGTTGACGTCGATCACCTCATTGCCGTCGGGACGCTTCTTGGAGGCGACCACCTCCCCCTCCCCGTAGCTTTCGCTATAGACCCGCTGTCCGACCTCAAAGAGGGGAGTACCCGACTCCGCTTCCTCCCGTACCGTCTTCATGGCAAAGGTCTTGGCATCCTTGCCGAAGCCCTGCTGCAGCAGGGCGCCAGCATCGACGAGGTGGCCTGGGGCGTGGGTTATGCAGACCAGAGCGCGTTCCGTCG
>CALFMX010000189.1 GCA_937902565.1 uncultured Spirochaetales bacterium | reverse complement strand
CCCCGCCTCTGTGCCTCTCGAAGCGCCGTCACCGTGGCACTCATGATCACATTGATTGTTGCATGGGAGAGCACCCCCTTCTCAACGAGTGAAAACTGTAGATCTTCCAGAATGCCCAATGTTACTTTCGATAGTAACAGATTGGGTTTGATATGCTCCAAAAGGTGGTTTTCGATGAGATTTTTACGGGTAATGGCATAATCCTTGCCTATGCTGCCGACAGAGAGCAGATTCCTCCGTCGTATATACTCACTCTCATCCCAGTCATAGAAGGAGATTAGGTACTCACTCAGGAGGATCTTCTCATCACGGGAGAAGACCAATCCCGTCTCTAAAGCCTGCTGGCAGATACGGATAGCCTCATCACGACGGCTGATCGGCTTGTCACTGAAGATCCCGAGCCGCGTTCTCAGTCGTTCAACACTCATCTTGTTGGTACGCTTGCCACTCTCAGGATCCCTGAAGAGCGCATAAAAATAGACTCTCTCACGCTGTCTAATCCTGCATAAAGTGAATGGGGCAGGGGTGGCCATAGCTCATCTCCGTATTTTCTATTTGTTCAATATCCTGTTCAATCATTGTAAATCATACTATCTATTAAAGCAATAAAATATCTAAATAGCTTTGTAATATAGCATGTTACCATATATTAATTTGAAAAGTATTTTTATATCTTCTTACTTGCATCCAGTAAGTAGATATATGTCGGTAATTATTTATCTATTGTATATAATATAAGTATACAATGCATATACATGTAATATGCATAGTGTAGGAAAATTATATATGTATACAGTAGGGTGAATATCTCCATTAAAATTTAATAATAAATTTTATATGTCAGTATAAACCACGTTATATATGATACATATGATTAAAAATATAATATAATGTAAATAAATATCTAATTTAGCATATTAATACGACTGCTATAATATACATATGGACCGTATTAATATGTATATGCAATATAATATACTAGATAGTACAATATTGTAGGATACTATAATATTGTTATATGTGTATAATTGTGTCGACCAGGCATGAAAAATCCCCCTCACCGGAAGGGGGATCGTACCTTTGATCAGTAGTTCATCTGTTTGAGTTCACGGCGCATATCTCGGTTGAGATCACGCTCCTTGGTGGCCGCCCGCTTGTCGTGGAGCTTCTTGCCTCTACAGAGGGAGATCTGTACCTTGACCAGATTGCCCCTCAGATAGATCGAGGTGGGGATCAGGGTGAACCCCTTCTCGTCGACACGGCGCCTGAGACGCTTGATCTCCTGCTTGTGGGCAAGGAGGCGACGGGGGCGCTGTACATCGTGGTTGTGGATATTGCCGTGGGTATAGGGCTGGATGTGTAGGCCCACCAGGGTCAGGATATTGCCCTTGATCGTTACATATGAGTCGGCAAAGGAGAAGCGCCCCTCCCTGACGCTCTTCACCTCGGTACCGACGAGGGCGATGCCGCACTCAAGGTCCTCGACGACCTCATAGTCGAAGTATGCCTTCTTGTTCCGTTGGAGCAATTTGTAGTCGGATTTGTCGTTTTTCATCTATTCGTACCATGCGACGCGGAAACCGATCTGGTCCCCACAGGCGTGTGCCGGCACGACCCCGACCGTATCGGCGCTTATAGAGGTGCTGTCATTGAGGTAGCTGCCGCCCTTGACGATGGGGTTGGGCTCCAGGGAGAAGGCCGTGTGCAGTGCTATGGTCTCCTGGTAGCCACAGAGGCGGGAGAGGGGGATGAACGGGGTCTGTGTCATCTCCCAGACGCCTCCGAGGAGCATGGCGGGTGCATCGCTCTTGGTGTTCATCGGGGTCAGCGACGCGTGCCAGGTGAGGTTTGGGTGATTCTGTGCGGCAATGGTGAACATCGCCTCGGTGGGCAGGAAGACATGCTTTCCGCTCTTCTCGGAGAGCCAGGCGCAGAAGGCATTGGCCGCCTGGTAGCTGATGTTGGTGATCGGGCGGCTGGTCACGAAGATCGTGGAGGGGGCGAGGCCTGACAGGTAGGAGGCGTCGACCAACCCCTGCGCCTCGAGGCTCTCCTTGTTGCTCTTTGCCCACATCGGGTTCTCTTCGATGAAGTAGGCCCACTCGGTTATGGTGATGGGCAGGTGTGAGAGAGCGAAGGCCTCCTCCTCAACCGTGATGGCGTACTCGTTGGAGGAGGGGTCATCGGTGGTGCCCATCACGACAGATGTGGCGGGGTAGGCGCTGCCTTCAAGGGCAAAGTGGGGGAGGGAGAGGAGAGCGGGTGTGGTCTCAAGATCAAGCGTCTGTACCGCTCTCTTTGCAGTGGCTCCTGCCGTTTCGTGCAAGCGCATCTCAGCGCTTTTGAGGAGGGCTTGGATTGTAGGTGATGGGTGTGAGGAGAACGCGAGACGGGCATCGGCGAGCATCTCCTCTGTCGTTATATAGGAGAGGGCGAGGATGAGCGCCCCCTCATCGCTGTAGTCGAGGGCGGTGAGGTCCTGGGCCAGATTCTGGTAGAGGGGGGCGTAGCGCGTCACCATCGTCCACTCGAGGATGGCGCTCGCCTTCTGGATCTCCGACAGGTCGTGGCGGATGATGGCCATGGCCTCATCGCTTGAGAGGGCGGGGGCTGGGATGGATATGGACCGTGTCCGGTGGATGAGGTGGGTCAGCAGGATGGGGTGGTCGATGTGGATGGTCGTTTGCTCGTACTCAATGCCTCCCTTTACCACGGTGACGGTGTGCTCTCCGCTGGTGATGAAGTACTGGTGGTCGCTGGAGCCCAGGTAGGTACCGTCGAGGATGATGCCGCTCTCGGAGAGCGGGGCGGAGAAGGTGACGTACCGCCCGCCCTTGATGATGCCGGGCAGCAGGGCGATGAGGAAGAAGAGGACGATGATGAGGATGGCGAGGATGATGAGAATCCAGACGCCGGGCCTGAGATGAAAAACCTCAGGCAGGGTGACGTCGCTTACCTGAGGGAGATCGATACGCTTCTTCATGAGTGTAAGGTAGCTTTCTCTTCCTAGCTTGTCAACTGAAGGTGATTGTGATAGCGTCTAGCCATGCAGCGGCTCCTCGATTTCATTGAACAAAAGACAGTTCGGATCCTCACCAGGCGCAAGGCAGCCCGCCTCCTTGCAGCCACCTCAAAACCCAAGCGGACCTTCATGGGGGAGGTGAAGGGGTGGGTCGATGCCCTCGTCTTCGCCGTCTTTGCGGTGCTCTTGATCAACCAGTACCTCTTCCAGCTCTTCGTCATCCCCTCCCCATCGATGGTTTCGACCCTCAATGTGGGTGACCGGGTCTTCGTCTCCAAGACCATCTACGGCATCGAGGTCTACCCCGGTGGCCCCAAGGTTGCCAGCTCGAACCGCCAGGTTGCTCGTGACCAGATCATCACCTTCTACAACCCTGAGTACACCAGTCGTGGACCGCTCTTCGATATCCTCTCCCAGATCATCTACATGGGGACTTTCAGCCTGGTGAACATCGACCGCAAGGATGATGGCACGATGGCCGAGCGCCTCTACGTCAAGCGGGCCGTCGGCCTTCCGGGCGAGACGATCCGCTTTGTCAACGGCAAGGTCCTCATCCGTCCCGCCGGCATGGAGCAGTGGATCGAGGAGGAGACCTTCCGCTCCTCCCTCTCCCTCGTCGATGGACCCCACCGCAGCGTCGATGACAAGCTCTACAGCGGCATCCGGGCCTGGGGCTCCCTCTTCGGCTACCAGGATGAGGGGATCGACCTGCAGAGTGTTCCCTCCTACCTGAGGAATGACTACGTCCTGGTGGCCCAGGACAACTACCCCGATGACATGTACGCGTTCTCCGAGAGCCAGGCACGGACACAGAGCCTCTTCGACCCGTCCAACATGGAGAAGCGGGGCACGTGGGCCTCCTATGAGCGGGGCATCTACGTGCCATCCGGCCACATCCTCCCCTTGGGGGACAACCGGGACAATAGCCGTGACGGCCGATACTTCGGCCCGGTCTCACAGAAGCGGATCAACGGCAGTGTCCGCCTCCGCTTCTGGCCCCTCTCCCGGATCGCCTACCTCGGGAACAAGTAGTGTTCACCCTCCCTGACGGCCCGCTCTCCCTCTACCTCCACATCCCGATGTGCAAGAGCCGTTGCTCCTATTGCGCCTTCTACTCCGAGCCCGCTGCCCACTGGCAGGGGCGCCGGGAGGCGTATACCGAACGTCTCATAGCCGAGATCGAGGAGAGCGGTGTTGCCCACCGGCCGCTCCACACCCTCTATATAGGAGGAGGGGACCCGGCCAACCTCGGCTGTGACAACCTCGATGCCATCCTGACTGTTGCACAGCAAGGGGGAGCCCCGGACGAGGTGACCATCGAGGTCAATCCCGAGAGTTTTGACCGCTCTCTCTTCCCCCTCTTTGAGAAGCATCTGGTCACCCGACTCTCGATGGGAATCCAGACGATGGACCAGAAGATCTTGCGCCTCCTTGGACGAAGTGCCACTGTCGAGGCCAATAGACGAGCTTTGGCCCTCGCCCAAGAGGCGCGCAGGTGCCATGGCATCGACCTCAGCATCGACTTGATGGCAGCCCTGCCGTCACAAACCATAGCAGGGACGCTCTTTGACCTCGACGAGGTCCTCTCCCTCTGTGATGTCGAGCACCTCTCCCTCTACTGCCTCACCGTCGAGGAGGGGACGGCCCTTGCCCGCGACGTCGGGGAGGGGCGGGTGGATATCCTTGACGAAGATGGGCAGGAGAGCTTCCTGCGCGCCCTCTGGAGGGGCTTGGCCGACCGCGGCTTCGAGCACTATGAGATCAGCAACTTTGCCAAGGGTGGGCGCTACAGCCGCCACAACACCGTCTACTGGCAGCTCGGGGACTACCTGGGACTGGGAAGCGGCGCGGCCTCGACCCTTGGGGCCATCCATCTGGAGCAGGGACAGACGCTTGCCCGCTACACAGAGGCAGAGCCACTCTCCGGCTACGAGTGCGAGGAGACGACCTCTGTGGAGCGGGTCGAGGAGTACCTGATGATGGGCCTTCGTACCATGTGGGGAATCGACAAGGGCCGCTTCCGCTCCCGATACGGTATTGAATTCGACCGATTGTTTGGAAACGCGATCGAACATTTTGACGTGAATTGGTATCACAATAGCGAGCAATTCTTTTCTTTGACAGAGGATGGGTGGATGGTAAGCGACGATATCCTCGTGCGGCTCGTGATGGAAATTCCACAAAGCCTTGACCGCTCCTAGTGGTTGTGATAGCGTAAGAGCAGTCAATTACAGGCACTCATCCTATACTACAATAAGAGGTTAACGCATGTCTGGCCATAGCAAATGGGCAACGATCAAACACAAAAAGGGAGCTGCTGACGCCAAGCGCGGGCAGAAGTTCACCAAACTCATCAAGGAAATCAGCGTAGCGGCAAAGATGGGCGGGGCCGACCCCGAATCCAACGCCCGCCTGAGGACCGCCATCATCAAGGCGCGGGCAGAGAACATGCCCAAGGACAACATCGACCGGGCCATCAAGAAGGGTTCAGGGGAGATGGACAGCGCCACCTTCTATGAGCTTACCTACGAGGGGTATGCCCCCGGCGGTGTCGCCCTCATCATCGACACCCTCACCGACAACAAGAACCGCACCGCAAGCGATGTGCGCGCCGCACTGACCAAGGGCGGCGGCACCCTCGGCGCGACCGGCTGTGTCTCCTACATGTTCCAGACCAAGGGAATCATCACCTACGACAGCGAGACGTACTCCGAGGAGGAGATCTTCGAGGTCGCCCTGGAGAACGGGGCTGACGATGTGGTGAGCGAGGATGGGATCATCGAGGTCACCACGGCACCCTCGGACTTCGCCTCGGTCCTGGAGGCGATGCAGGCGGCGGGCTTCGAGCAGATGAGCGCCGAGGTTGAGAAGGTTGCCGACCAGACGGTCCTCCTCGAGACCGAGAAGGCGCGCAAGGTGCTCAAGATCATCGACCGCCTCGAGGAGCTCGATGACGTGCAGCAAGTCTCGTCAAACCTTGAGCTGCCCGATGACTTCGAAGAGGAAGACGAATAAGAGCGATGAGAATCCTCGGTATAGATCCAGGGATTGCACAGACAGGCTGGGGCGTTGTTGATTCCAATGGGCAACAAAGCCGGCCTGTCTCTTTTGGTGTCATCAAGACGGCAACCTCGCTCAGCGATACCGAGCGTATCCATCGCATCGCGACGATGGTCGGCCAGGTTGCCCGTGATCACACCGTCGAGATCTGTGGGATGGAGGATATCTTCTTTGCCAAGAATATCTCCAGCGCCATCCCGGTGGCCAAGGTCATCGGGGCGTGCATCCACCAGCTGGCGACCCAGGGCATAGAGGTCCGCCTCTTCAGCCCGGTCACGATCAAGACCGCGGTCACCGGCTACGGGGCTGCGCAGAAGAAGCAGGTCCAGGAGATGGTACGCCTGATCCTCGGCTTCGAATCGATCCCGAAGCCCGACCACGCCGCCGATGCCCTCTCCGCCGCGATCTGTCTTGCCGTCCACGACTCCACCAACGCAAGGATACACGGCCTATGATCAACGCAGTCATCGGGGATATCATCCAACTGACAGAGAGTGAGGTGATCATTCGCGCGGGGCATATCGAGTATGCCCTCTCGATCACGGCACAGACGGCAAGCAAGCTGAGCAACCTGGTCGGCGAGCAGCGCCTCGGGGTACGCCTCCTCACCGTCCTGATCCACCGGGACGATTCGATGACGCTGATCGGATTCCTCGACCACGGGGAGCGTGAGGCATTCCTGCAGCTGCAGACGGTCAGCGGCATCGGCGTCAAGCAGGCGTTGAAGATCCTGGGAGGCATCTCCGTGCGCAACCTCATCGAGGCGCTGGACAGCGGCAACGTGAAGCTGCTCTCCTCGATTCCGGGTATCGGGCCCAAGACCGGGCAGAAGATGATCCTCGCCCTGCGCAATGTCCTCGTCCTCGATGAGGAGGAGAGCGTCGGCAGGAGACGGGAGAGCACACAGCGCTCCAAATGGAACGATATCACCGATGCCTTGGTGGATATGGGCTACGACCGGCGCCGGGTCGAGCAGCTCGGGCGAGGAGCGGTAACCCCGCCGCACGCTCACGATGTGGTTCACCACCATCAGCGAGAGCGCGATCAGGAAGCCCGGCACCACACCGGCCAGGAACAGGCCGGTGATGCTCACGCTGTTGTCGGTCATCGCGTAGACGATCATGATGATCGACGGCGGGATCAGCAGGCCCAGGGTGCTGGCGCCGGCCAGCGTGCCGATGATCATGTGGTCGGGGTAGCCCCGCCGGAGGGTCGCAGTTCATCGCAGTCGGAGCCTG